>NZ_JBIDFB010000010.1:0-102397 GCF_046635565.1 Gilliamella sp. BG7
GGTTTACGTTTTGCGATTCGTGAAGGTGGTCGTACTGTTGGTGCAGGTGTTGTTGCTAAAGTTATTAAGTAATCAAACTTACCGTAATAAAGAGCAACTATTGATGCTCTTTATAATCAGTAAAAAAGGTGCATTTAGGTGTGCCTTTTTTATTTTTTAATCAATAATTTCATATATACTTAAAGTTAACTAACCGCAGTAACCTTATATTTTCTACAGCATTATAAAACGTCAAGCCTCGAACATATTTCCGTTAAAAGAAAGCCTTTAGCCAATTATTCTAAATGTCTATTAATACTTTTACTAATTTATCTAGCATGTTTTTAGTACTTCATTGATATTAAAAATAAATTTCACTATTTACAGTTATACATAAGGTTGTTATTAGTGAATTTAATTCATGATACTATCAATTAGAAACTTATTTATTTCAATAAATATAAGGGTTAGAATAATTTATCGAAAATATATTATTCGCTTATTGTTAGATGGATAAAATTTATTCAAATTAATTTTTACAAGGGAGGATTTTATGGAATATTTACAACTTGGCAACTCTGATATTAAAGTGTCTCGTCTTTGTTTAGGATGTATGAGTTTTGGTGATCCTGCCAGTAAAATGCATGCATGGACACTTAATCCCGATCAAAGCGAAACAATTATTAAACATGCACTAGATTTAGGAATTAATTTTATTGACACTGCCAACACTTATTCTGCCGGTACAAGCGAAGAATATTTAGGACGAGCAATCAAAAAAAATATCGCTCGCGACAAAGTCATATTGGCAACGAAAGTCTATTTTAACGAAGGACACCTATCAAAATCCGCAATTGAAAGGGAAATCGATGGATCGCTTAAACGACTTGGCACTGACTATGTCGATTTATACATCATTCATCGCTTTGACTATACAACACCAATGGAAGAAACAATGCAAGCTTTACACAATCTTGTCAAGGCAGGAAAAGTCAGAGCTTTAGGAGCTTCGGCTATGTATGGATACCAATTTTATAACATGCAACTTGTGGCAAAGCAAAATGGTTGGACGCCTTTTATTTCTATGCAAAATCACTATAACCTACTGTATCGTGAGGATGAGCGTGAATTAATTCCTATCTGCCATCAATTCAATGTTTCACTAACCCCATATAGTCCTTTGGCTGCTGGTAGACTTGCTCGTTTAGAGTGGCAAACCGATACACTACGCAGTAAAACTGATCAGACCTCTATTGCCAAATATGATGGTACGCAAAAATTGGATGCCAATATTGTACAAAGAGTCCATCAACTTTCGGAGAAATACGGTGTGACTATGACACAAATAGCATTAGCTTGGCAATTTGCTAAAGGAGTCACTTCACCAATTATTGGTGCAACTAAAACCAAATATCTCGATGATGCTGTTGGTTCGCTTAAAGTATCTTTATTAAAGGACGATATTGCATATTTAGAAGAACAATACACGCCACATCGTGTTGTTGGTGCGCTTTGATTTGTGATATGGAAGGTTATTTTTAATAAAACAAAGCATTAATAAAATAATTATAACATTTAGCCTTTCTAAAAGGCTATTTAGGGTTTAGTTAGGTTAGGATGCTTTGTCATTTTGATGAAAAATACTTACCATGATAATTTCAGAGTGTGAGAGGGGGTGTAAAATCCTCTCGTTTCGCTAATTAGTATTTAGTGGAAAGTATTGGAATGTATTTCCCTGTACATCAAAGGCTTATTAATCTTTCCGCCAAATGTTCTATACCATATTAACTTGCCCAGCAAAACTTAGAAAGAAAAAAGTTAGGCTAAGGTTACGTGAAACCCTAAAAATATCATATTAATCTAATTATATTTTTTGCTTTATCATTATTTAATGAAAAATAAAAGAGTGCTAGTTTTTAAAAAGGGAAAAATATTGGCACTAAAGCAATATCCACCGCCATTACTAAAAAAGTTAACGGTACGCCAATTTTGACAAAATCGCCAAAGTTGTATCCTCCTGGTGCTACCACCATGGTTTTAATCGGTGAGGATACGGGCGTAATAAATGACGCTGATGTGGCAATTGCCACCGTCATGGCAAATGGATAAGGTGAATAACCAAATTTTAGTCCTAAATCAATAGCGATTGGCGCAATTAAAATTGCTGTTGCAGTATTGGATATAAATAATCCAATTGTTGAGCATAATAAGAAAACAAATGTTAACACCATGTATGGGCCGAAAGAGCGTAAGTGGACTTCAAGCCAAGCTGATATGAGCGAAATCCCCCCCGTTTTATTGAGTGCTAGTGCAAAAGGCATCATACCTATAATTAGAATTAAGGTTGGCCAATGTATGGATTTATAGGCATTGGCCATGTCAATGCATCGTGTTGCCCCCATCAGTAAGCAGGCGACTAATGCCGCAACCACATTAGGCACAATACCTGTCACCATTAAAATAATCATAATGGCTAGGTTAATTAAAGCCGCTGGTGCTTGTGAGCTTGCTGGTGCAATGTCGTCGATATCTGCCGGAAAGTCTAATACAACAAAGTCATTGGTTCGAGTTTGTAGTTTTTGGATCGAACCCCAGTCACCACAAACTAATAATGTATCACTCATTTCTAAACGTTCTTGGAATAAGTTGTTTGTTTCAACCGGTGCATGATTACGCCAAATACCAATTACAGTCAGGAAATATTTTCCTCTAAAATCAATTTCATTAAGTGTTTTTCCACACAGTGTCGATTCTGGGAGCAGGGCAACTTCGGCCATGCCGACTTGTTTAACCTGTTCTGAAAAATATTCACCTCGTAATACTTTCGGTTCAAGGTTGTTGGTGTTTAAAAAGGTTCGATAATCGGCTTCGGAGTGTGACATATCGAGTAATAAAATATCATTTTCACGAAATTCGGTTGAGCCATTAACGGGGATTAGTACTTTGTGGAATTTGCGCCAACGTTCAATACCAATAACATTTACACCATGTTCACTACGCAAATGTAAGCCATCAATTGTGCGCCCAACAAAAGGTGAGCCAGCTAGTATTTGTGCTCGATGGGCTCGGCCAATTAATTTATAGTCTCGAATTAAATCGGTGATTTTTCGTCTTTGTGGTTGGGTATTAGTTGGGGTAACTTGTTCTGCTGTGAGTAACCAATTGCGTGTTAATATGCAATATATAACCCCGACAATTAAAACACCAATACCAATTGGGGTGATCGAGAAAAAACTGAATTCAGTCAAAGCGGCACGGTTTAATTCACTGTTTACCACAAGGTTTGGTGCGGTGGCAACCAGTGTCATCATGCCACTTATTAATGCCGCAATACAAAGTGGCATCATTAATTTTTTTACATGAATACCGGTATGGTTAGCAATGCTAATGGCAACGGGTATAAAAATTGCAACTACGCCAGTTGAGCTCATCACTGAGCCAAGCAAAGCAACGCCTAACATGATACAGGTGATAATGCGAATATCGTTTTTGCCTGCGACTTTTAATATGTATTCGCTCATTTTGTATGAAATACCTGTTCTAACCAAGCTTTCACCAATAATAAATAGAAGGGCAATTAAGATAATATTAGGATCGCTAAATCCAGCGAGGGCTTCAGCTGGTGTTAATACGCCTGTGATGGTGATTGCCGCGATTGTGAGCAATGCAATAATGTCCATTCTTAATTTGCTGAACGAAAACATTAAAATTGCTATTAATAATAATATGCAGACAGTAATAAGTGGGTAATATTCAATAAAATAGTTAGGTAAGAATTTAGCGATTGATGATACTAAACTATCCTCAGATGACAAATGTTCCACAAAAAGTAGCTCTATGATACAGATTACATTTTGTACATAATACCTTGATTTATTGTAATAGGGAATATCTCTAAATGAAGTTTATATGACTATAATTACTTTGTTGTTAATTTTCTTTAACATTATTTTACATTTTTTAACATTTTTTGCTGTTTTCTTTATGACCTATTCGCATTATCGAAAAGTAGGTGTAATTTAAGCAACTAAACCTATTTAATCGTTAACTCTTTAGGAGAGAATATGTCATCAAAAAAATCTGTTGCACAAATTATAGTTGATGTTTTGTCTGAAGCAGGTGTTAAGCATTGTTATGGTATTGTTGGGGATACTTTAAATCATATTACTTCTTCTATTAAAAAAAGTAATATTGAATGGGTACACGTTCGTCATGAGGAAGTCGGTGCTTTTGCCGCAGGGGCAGAAGCTTATTTAACAGACCAAATTACAGCTTGTGCTGGATCTTGTGGTCCAGGAAGTTTGCATTTTATTAACGGTATTTATGAAGCACACCGTAATAAAGTACCTGTTGTTTTATTGGCAAGCCAATTGGTGACTTCGCAACAAGGTACCGATTTTCCGCAAGAAGTTGATTTTGAATCTATTTATAAAAATTGTTCTGTATTTTGTCAGCAAATTAATGATCCAACCCAAGCAAGACAAATAACAACCGCAGCAGTTCAAACTGCAATTAATCAACGAGGTGTAGCTGTTTTAGTGATACCTTATAATATTAGTTTAATTAAGGTTGAAGATAATAGTGGGCATAAGATTTATCACCCTAAACCTATTATTCGTCCGTCAAATGAAGAACTGAACCAAATCGCAGAAATACTTAATAATAATCATAAAATAGCTATCTTTGCTGGGCAAGGAGTGTGTGAGGCTCACGATGAGCTTATTGCCTTTGCTGAAAAATTAAAATCACCTATTGTGCATACATCAAGGGGTAAAGATTTTGTTGAGTATGATAATCTTTATAACGTTGGTATGACTGGTATGTTTGGTATGGAGTCAGGAACAACAGCGATTAAAGAGTGTGATGTGTTAATTATGTTAGGTGCTGATTTTGCGTGGTCACAATTTTATCCTGATAAAGCGATTATTATTCAAGTTGATATTGATGCAACTCATCTTGGACGGCGTCATCCAGTGAGTGTGGGGGTTGTTGGTAGTAGTAAGCCAACGTTAGCTGCTTTAATTCCTTTAGTTGATAAAAAACAAGATTCTAAGTTTTTAGAAAAATGTCGCCAATTGTATATAAAAGCAATGGATAAATTGAATAAGAAAGCTGTACCTTCTCAAACAATGATTCATCCTCAATATTTAACCGAGCTTGTTGATAAATATGCGACACAAGATGCTGTGCTTTGTGCTGATGTTGGCTCAGCTATGGTTTGGGCTTGTAGGCATTTTAATACCAATGGAAAAAGACGTACGGTAATTAGTTTGAAACATGGCACAATGGCAAATGCAATGCCGCAAGCGTTAGGTGTGCAAAAAGCATTTCCTAATCGTCAGGTAATTACTTTATCAGGTGATGGTGGTATTAGTATGTTATTAGGCGATTTGTTAACTACAATTCAAGAAAATTTGCCAATTAAAATTATTGTGCTTAATAATAGTTCACTTAATTTTGTTGAATTGGAACAAAAATCAGAAGGTTTAGTTGATCACTATACCGATTTACAGAATCCTAATTTTGCAAAAGTTGCTGAGTCGATGGGATTATTTGCGATAAGAGTCGATAATTCTGATTCTCTTGATGAAGCAATGCAATCATTTTTATCACATCAAGGTCCTGCATTATTAGATGTTAAAACCAGCTCTAATGAATTAGTTATGCCGCCTGAAATTCAAGCATCGCAGGTTATGGGGATGGCGCTTTACAGTGTAAAAGCTTCTTTGCAAGGGAAAATGGGCGATGTAGTAAATCTATTGGTGGATAATTTTATCAAGAAATAGTTTATATTATTTTTTATATTTATTTTAAATGACAAGTTTACAGAGAGTTTTTGTTAAAAACTTTCAGAAAATAGGGGTGTTTCAGTATAATTTGGGGGGGGAGCTGCCGCTGATTTGCGGCAGAATAAATGAATTAAAAACTAACGGCGCCTTCTTCTGCGGAAGTTAAATTTTCTCGGATAACGGTAAATAGTTCACGCCCATAACCTAGATGTGAATCCGTTAAGTCGAAAGAATAAGGTTCACGTTTGGCTAATTCTGCTTCGTCTACTAATAATGTTATTTCGCCAGTTTGACCATTAACACGGATCATGTCGCCTTCTTGAACTTTACTTAGTAAACCGCCATCATAAGCTTCTGGTGTGACATGAATAGCAGCAGGAACTTTGCCTGAAGCCCCCGATAATCGACCATCAGTTAATAACGCAACTTTGTAACCTTTATCTTGCAGAACACCTAGCGGTGTTATTAGTTTGTGCAATTCTGGCATGCCAATTGCTTTTGGTCCTTGATAACGGACAACAACTACGCAGTCTTTATCTAGTTTGCCAGCTTTATATTCAGCATCTAAATCATATTGGCTATTAAAGATGACTGCTGGTGCTTCAATAATTTGATGTTCAGGTGCAACGGCTGATGTTTTCATAATTGCACGACCAAGATTTCCTGACATCACTTTTAATCCACCATGAGAATTAAATGGTTTTTTGATTGATGCAATGACGCTGTCATCTAATGATTTTGTTGGACCTTCACGGAAAGTGAGTTTGCCATTTTCTAAAATAGGTTCTTGAGTATAACGACTAAGTCCACGCCCTACTACAGTTTCAACATCTTCATGTAATAAACCACCATATAATAGTTCGCGAACCAACAAAGATGTACCTCCAGCTGCTTGAAAGTAGTTTATATCGGCTGGACCATTCGGGTAAATTCGGCAAAGTAGTGGTACTGCCGTTGATAGGTCTGAAATATCATCCCAATTAATAATTATGCCGGCTGCTTTAGCCATCGCCACAATATGCATGGTTAAATTAGTTGAACCACCAGTTGCGAGTAGTGCAACTAGACCATTGACAATCACCTTTTCATCTACCATTTTACCAATAGGCATATAGTTGCCTGATTGGTTGGTTATTCGGGTAATTTGTTTAGCAGCAGCATTAGTTAATTCAAAACGTAGTGCCGTTTCAGGATGAACAAAAGCTGCTCCAGGCAAATGTAGTCCCATTAATTCAATAACCATTTGATTAGTATTTGCTGTACCATAAAAAGTACAAGTACCACTAGTGTGATAAGATGCCGATTCTGATTCAAGTAAATCTTCACGTGAAGCTTTACCTTCCGAGTAAAGCTGTCGGATACGCACCTTTTCTTTATTGGATAAGCCTGATGGCATTGGTCCTGCAGGTACAAAAATAGCAGGTAAGTGACCAAACGTTAATGCGCCAATAAATAAACCTGGTACAATTTTATCGCATATTCCAAGATATAGAGCACCATCAAACATATTATGCGAAAGTCCGACAGCAACCGACATCGCAATCACATCACGGCTTGTTAATGACAGCTCCATTCCAGGTTCTCCTTGAGTTACACCGTCGCACATAGCTGGTACTCCGCTAGCCATTTGCCCAACAGCACCAATTTTGTGAAGTGCTTTTCGGATTTGTTCAGGATAAAACTCATACGGTTTATGGGCTGATAACATATCATTATAAGAACTAATAATCCCTATATTACTTTTTAAGATATTTTTTAGATCTTTCTTATCATTGGTACAACAAGCCGCAAAACCATGAGCTAAATTACTACATGGTAAACTAGATCGAGTTACTTTATTATGCATAGCACGTTCTATTTTTTGCAGATAAGTGGTACGAGATACCCTAGAACGCTCAATAATTCGTTGAGTTATAGCCTGAATAGTCGGATTCACATTGACCTCGTTTATTTTTTCTATTTTTTAACAATGACATATTGTGCGTATTACTTGTTCAGCATCTTGCACAACCTTTCTTAGTGGTTGTTCAATATTAATATTGTAGACATCTTTTTCATCGGTAGTTGGTTCTTCTAGAGTATCAAATTGCGATTGAAGCATACCTGTCTTTTGGTAGTGTCCTTTACGTTTAGCTAACCTTTCTGCGATTACATCGAAACTTCCTTTCAAATAAATAAAATGTACATTTTCATTTTCACCGCGAATAATATCTCGATATTTTCGTTTTAATGCCGAGCAGATAATAATTGAGACATCGTTAACATTACTCATAGCAAATGCCGCATTACTTATTAAGCTAAGCCAAGGCATTCGATCTTCATCGTTTAATGGCGTACCGCTCCGCATTTTTAAAATATTAGCTTTTGGATGTAGAAAATCGCCATCTAAAAAAGCAGCATCTAGATTGTAAGCAACTTGTTTGGCAACTGCTGATTTACCACATCCTGATACTCCCATTAATACAAAAACTTGTTTGTTTTTTTTAGTCATTATTTATCCTTCGTACATCCAACTAGTTACGGGTAACATTTTGACATGTTAACCCCTATTTGCAATATAAAAAAATTTTTTTTGTGATCTGGATCGGGTTTTACTTTTAATTCTTCAATTAATAGTAAGTTACCTATTGGTTAATCTTTATTATTGAAAATTAGATTCCGATCACAAATATATAAAATCTTATTTGCTTTTTAATTCGAAAGTAAATAATCTTTCGTTATTATTTTGTTTTCGAAAGTTAAATTCGAAAAGTAAACTATAAAAAATAGTGGAGAATAAATATGAATAAATTTCAGCTTTTTTTCGAAAACAATCTTAAATTTGATAATGAATTAGAAGCATTAACTTATATTAGTGAGCAATTACAACAAAAGGGCATTGTTAAAAAAAGTCATTTAAAAGCCTTAATCGAAAGGGAAGCATTATTCCCAACGGGTATTGCTTTCGATGGTTATGCTGTGGCTATTCCTCATTGTGAAGCAAAGCATGCAAATACTCCTGCAATCTTTATTATTCGCACTCAATCCCCAGTTGCTTTTAATCGAGCTGATGATGATAGCAATATTGATATTTCATTAATTATTTCACTTGTTGTGACTTCACCAGAAGATCAAATTGAGTTATTAAAAGCGCTTTTTTCAAATTTACAAAATAAAGACTTCTATCAATTTTTATTAAACGCTCCGCAAAATGAAATTGTGGGTCATTTTAATAACGTGATATTTAATCAATAAGTTTCAGGAGGCATTATGAAAAAGAAGATTATTGTTGCTTGTGGTGGTGCTGTTGCAACCTCCACTTTGGCTGCTGAAGAAATAAAAGAATTGTGCAACGAGAATAATATTCAATTTGATCTTATTCAATGTCGCATTAATGAAATTAATACTTTTATTGATGATGTTGATTTGATCTGTACTACAGCCAGAATAGATCAGAATTTTGGTGATATTCCAATTGTTCATGGAATGCCTTTTGTATCAGGGGTTGGTATTGATCAACTAAAAGAAAAAATATTATCTATTTTAAAAGGATAAATCTATGTTTACTGAAATTATGCAGTACATTCTCGATCTTGGTCCATCGGTGATGCTACCCATTATGATTATCTTGTTTTCATTAGCTTTAAGAATGAAGTTGGGTGATGCACTAAAAGCTGGAATTCATATAGGAATAGGGTTTGTTGGTATAGGACTAGTTGTTGGTTTGTTAACCAGTTCTGTTGGGCCTGCTGCTCAAGCGATGGCTGAAAGATTTGATATTAGTCTAAATGTTATCGATGTTGGTTGGCCTGGTGCAGCGCCTATGACTTGGGCTTCACAAATTGCTTTAGTAGCCATTCCCATCGCTATTGCAGTAAATATTATTATGTTAGTTTTAAGATTAACTAGGGTTGTTAATGTTGATATTTGGAATATATGGCACATGACATTTACTGGTGCGCTTGTTTACATTGCAACAGGCTCTTACTGGCTTGGTATTGTAGGGGTTATTGTTCATGCCATTATTGCTTATAAACTGGGTGATTGGTTTGCCAAAGATACCAAAGATTTTTTTGAGTTTGACGGTATTGCGGTTCCTCATGGTACGTCTGCATATTGTGGTCCAATTGCTGTTTTTGTTGACGCTGTCATTGAAAAAATCCCAGGCATTAATAAGATTAATTTTAATGCTGTTGATATGCAAAAGCGGTTTGGTGCGTTTGGTGAGCCTGTTACCGTTGGCTTACTCATGGGCATCATATTAGGTTTATTAGCAGGGTATGGTGTGAAAGAAACGCTACAACTAGCGATTCAAACTGCAGCGGTAATGTTATTAATGCCACGCGTAATTAAACCTATTATGGATGGATTAACACCGATCTCTAAACAAGCTCGTAAACATTTGCAATCAAAATTTGGTGGGCAAGATTTTCTTATTGGTTTAGATCCAGCATTGTTATTAGGGCATTCAACGGTAGTATCGGCGAGTTTAATTTTTATTCCATTAAGTATTTTTATCGCCATCATCCTACCTGGTAATGAAGTTTTACCTTTTGGTGATCTGGCAACTATTGGCTTTTTTATCGCAATGGGGGTAGCGATTCATCAAGGTAACTTGTTTAGAATCATTATTTCTGGTTCTATCATTATCGCCATTACGCTTTGGCTTGCCACCCAAATGGTTCCATTGACTACTCAACTAGCCATTAATGCAGGCACGATGACTACGAATAATGGCGTTTCAGTTGGTGCAATGGATCAAGGTGGGTCACCCATAACTTATCTTATGGTTCAGTTGGTCAACTTGAAACAACCTATTGGTTTTGCCCTTATTGGATTGTTTTACCTTTTCTGCTTATTTTTGACATGGAGACGTGCCCAAAATACCAGTTATTTATGAAAAATTAACCATTAGATCAAGAAGATGGAGTAATAAAATAATCCCAAAACAGTCATCACCAAAATCAATCAAAAAGCTTTTACTCAGTAACGAGTGAAAGCAATACATCAACGTAATTTGTTTACCAATAAAGGAAAATAACATGAAAGCGGTTGTTGTCAATGAAGGGGGAGCTTTATCTATACAAAATATAGAAATACCCAAAATAACATCTCCAGATCAAATCTTAGTAAAAGTTGCTTATTGTGGTTTATGTGGTTCAGATATTCCGCGTATATTTCACCATAGTGCTCATTTTTATCCCATTACATTGGGACATGAATTTAGTGGTACAGTTGTTGAAATTGGGTGTGGTGTGACTGAATTTGAGATTGATGATTTAATATCTTGCGTGCCATTGTTACCATGTTTTAAATGTGATGAATGCCAAAATCATTATTATTCACTTTGTAAGAATTATACTTTTGTTGGTTCAAGGATAACAGGCGGTTTTGCTGAGTATATTGTGTTAGATAAGAAAAATGCGTTTAAATTACCTAAAGGTATCAGCCCGCTTGAAGGTGCATTTTTTGAACCAATGACTGTTGGAATGCATGCTTTGTTATTGGCTGATGGATGTGAGGGCAAAAATGTTGTCATCGTTGGCGGTGGTACAATCGGATTACTTGCTATGCAATGTGCCAAGGCAATGGGGGCAAAATCAGTTGCGGTGCTTGATATTAACCAGCACCGCCTCGATCTAGCCAAACAACTAGGCGCTGATGCGGTATATCATTCTCAAGATCTTAGCACCGACGCGATTTACCAAGCTTTATCTTCATCTCGTTTTAATCAAATTGTATTAGAAACGGCGGGTTCACACGTTACGGTCAACTTAGCCATTGAAATTGCAGGCTCTAGAGCGAAGGTAGCCTTAGTGGGTACATTTCATCATGATATTACAATTCCAGAAAAAACATTTGGACTGATTTTACGAAAAGAGTTACAAATTTTAGGCAGTTGGATGAACTATTCAGCGCCATGGCCAGGTAAAGAGTGGCAATTAGTGAGTCAGTACTTTATGGATGGAAAAATTAAACTTGATGAGCTGATTGCTGGCATAGAGGACTTTGATTCATTTATTAAACAAGTGACTGCCTTAAATGGTCGTCCTATGAATGGCAAAATTTTATTAAATTGCATGTAATTATTTTGATTTAAGTCAGCGATTGAAAATGAAATCTTATCTTTTGTTTCTGTTTGTTATACACTGCTAAAAAATTTTCGAAAAAGGAAATATTATGAATGCAAGTGAAAGACGCCAACAGATAGTAGAACTTCTTAATATGAAAGGAACTGTGTTAGTTTCTGATTTGTCGGAACAGTTCAATGTTTCTGAGGTCACAACCAGAACCGATCTGAGATTGCTAGAAAAACAAGGAGTGCTAACACGATTTCATGGCGGAGCAACCAGAATCATGAATAACGGTGACTTAAAATCATTTAAAGAGCTGCAATTAGAAGAACGTTATCAGCGATTTATAGAAGCTAAAAAACGTATTGCAATTGAAGCGGTTAAACATGTTAAAGAAGGTGACACTATTATTTTAGATAGTGGTAGTACTACCATGTTGATAGCTGAAGAACTCGTAAAATTGAAGCATATTACTGTGATTACCAATAGTCTTACTTCTGCATTTATATTATCAGACAATAGTGACATTATGCTATTTATGTGTGGTGGTACACTTAGACATAAAACGCGTTCTTTTCATGGAAAAATTGCTGAGCAATCGTTAACTGGCATCTCTGCTGATATTTTGTTTGTTGGTGCAGATGGAATTGATGCCAAAAGAGGAATAACAACGTTTAACGAAGGTTACACTATCAGCAGTATTATGGCTAATGCCGCTAAGAATGTGATTGCCGTACTCGATTCATCAAAATTTGGTCGTAATGGGATTAATGTTGTGTTACCACTTAACCAACTCAATACCATTATTACCGATATTGATGTTGACAGTAGCTGTAAACAAGAATTTGTGGCAAAGGGTATTAAATTAATAACGGTTTAATATTTGCGCTTACACTCGTATGTTTTTTTATATCTTAATTGGTCATAAATATTAAACACCATTACTCGTTTAGGTTGAATATCCTAAACGATAAAAGTTTTTGCTTCTAGCCAAGCCGATTTAATGATAGTGATCATTTAAGCTTGTTATTTCTCCCAACGATATCAATGCGTAGGTGAGAATATGATATTAACAATTACGATGAACCCTTCGGTGGATATATCTTATCCATTAAATAAATTAGCGATTAATGATATTAATCGAGTCTCAGAGGTAAAAAAAACCGCAGGAGGTAAAGGTCTTAATGTAACTCGAGGCATTAAATATTCAGGTATTCCCGTTCTTGCATCAGGCATTATTGGTGGAACAACGGGTGAGTATATTCAAAAACAATTAGATAAAGATAATATTAATTACAACTTTTATATCACCCAACATGAATCAAGAAACTGCATTGCCATTTTACATGAGGGAAATCAAACTGAAATCCTAGAGTCAGGCCCAGTATTAGATAATCATGATGTCAATGTTTTTTTGGAACACTACCAGAATTTGCTTAACCAAGCGCAGGTTATTGTTATTTCAGGGTCATTGCCACAAGGATTTCCAGTCGGTTTTTATACTCAATTAATTGAAAAAGCAAATAAGTATCAGATCCCAGTATTGCTAGACTCATCAGGTAAAATGTTATTAGAAACGCTCGTTTCTAAAAATAAACCTTTTTTAATCAAACCGAATAAAGATGAACTACAGCAGATTATTCAAATGGATATCGATCCAAATGATGTAACTTCATTAGTTAAAGCCGTCAATCATCCTTTACTGAATGATATTGCTTTTATCATCATCTCATTAGGTAAAAATGGCGCTTTTGCTCGTTGCCATCACAACTATTACCAAGTTTCAATTCCTAAAATTAATGTGGTGAATCCTGTTGGATCGGGGGATGTTACGTTAGCTGGGCTTGCTATTAGTATCCATGAAAATGAAACTGTAGATGTAATGTTTAAACGTGCGATGACTATGGGAATGCTAAATGCAATGGAATCGCAAACTGGTTTTGTCAATATGGATAATTATGACAAGTATTATCAATACGTTAAAGTGAAAAAAATCGTTGCAAAATAATAGATTAATGAGGATTAAATTATGTATCTTATTTCTAGTCAGGAGATGTTAAAAAAAGCTCAACGTGAATGTTATGCTGTGCCCGCATTTAATATACACAACCTTGAAACTATTCAAGTTGTTATTGATACCGCTAAACAGATGCAATCCCCCGTGATACTTGCAGCAACGCCAGCAACTTATAGTTACGCAGGAATACAGTATTTAATCGGTATTTGTGAAACAGCAGCAAGCATTCACCATTTTCCTTTTGTGTTACATTTGGATCATCATGAAAATATCAGTGATATTCAAACAAAAATAGGGGCAGGAATTCGCTCGATTATGATTGATGCCTCGCATCACCCCTTTGAGGAAAACATTGACATAGTTAGTAAAATGGTTGCTTTTAGTCATAAATATAATGCTAGTGTTGAAGCCGAATTAGGGCGGCTTGGTGGGCAAGAAGACGATCTTATTGTCGATAACAAAGATAGTGCTTTTACAGATCCCAATGCGGCAAAAGAGTATGTCGAACGCACAGGAATAGATTCACTTGCGGTAGCTATTGGTTCAGCTCATGGTATGTACAAAGGTGAGCCTAAACTCGATTTTGAACGATTAGCCAAAATTCGAAATAAAGTTGATATTCCACTAGTGTTACATGGTGCATCGGGTATACCTGAGGCGATGGTAAAAAAATCGATTTCATTGGGTATTTGCAAAGTAAATGTGGCAACTGAATTAAAAATTGCCTTTTCAGATGCTTTAAAACAAGATTTTAAACTCCATCCTGACGTCAACGATCCAAGGCACTATATGCAGCCAGCAAAAGCCGCCATGAAAAAAATTGTTGAAGATAAAATTCGTATTTGCGGTAGTGCAGGTAAATTATAATATGAAAGATTAAGGCGTTATTTTGAATTAGCAAGAACGTACAATTTATTACCAGCAGTTGAACGCTGCTGGTTAAAATGTGTTAAGTGACAGCACATTAAGTATTTGTAGGAATGACTTGCGTTGTTTACCGTAATTTGAAAAACGATTGAAATGCATAGACATAATGCTGTATCACAAACAGATAAATCATAAAGAAAAATCACCGTCACTGATTTTGGCTAAACGCTTTATGGTCAGTCGGCCTACGATTTATAATGTACTAAAGAAAGCCCGAATGAAGCTTTTTGTGCCTTTAACCAGTAAAAATGAATGTTATAAAACTATTTGTTATGGTATTAAACGTCTGGTTAAAGTCGAAAAATCGATTGAAGATAAATTAAGGCGGCAAGCTAAATGCTATAACAAAACCTATCCGCGTGAAATTCTACACGTTGATACCAAACGTTTACCTTTACTTAAAATTAAACAAAACAAAAAACTAGAGAATATTTATTTGTCGGCATTGATGATTTTTCACGTGAGCTTTATGCGGGTATTTACCCTGATAAATCCCAATTTAGCTCGGCACAGTTTTTACAAAACGATGTGTTAGTCCAATGTCCTTATATCATTGAATGTATTTATTCCGATAATGGACGTGAATATCAAGGTACCAGCGAACACTTATTTGTTAAAACGTGTAATAACCATCGTATTAATCAAAAATTCACCAAACCCGCCAGCCCACAAACGAATGGGAAAGCCGAAAAGAGTGACACGAACTTTGAATTGAGATGTGGCATAATCAGCAAATATTTAGCAATTTAAAAAATAGAAAATAAAAATTTAAACGCTTTATTAATTTTTATAATACCGTTAAACCGCATAAAGCGATTTCAAGGAAAACGCTTTATGAGTTTTTATAGGATTATTTTAATTATGAAGTGTAAACAACTCGGCGTTTTTTACAAATTAGAATTATTTTTACAATAATGCTTAAAATGCTCGAAATTAAAACTACCAATGAATTATGATGCATTAACTGCCTTTTTTGCTCGTTCAACAAACATCATCACAACAAAAGCAATGATCGTTAAGTAGATAATGAAAGCGCCATAAGTCGCAAACATATCAATTAGTGAACGCCCTCGCATGGCAAAATCGCGGAAAAATTTAAATAACCAAACTAATGGGAAAGCATGGCTAACATAGTAAGTCCAAATTGGCATTATTCCCACAGCCATTGTTGAACCGCCCATGATAAACCCTGGAGGTACTAAGAAAATCATTCGACCAGCGCCTTCTCCTGGGTTGTTAGTTTTCCAAGACAGTAACAATCCTAGCCAACCAAATGCTAATCCTGTCATAAATATGCTTGGTACAAAAGCAAAATAGTTACCGTCAAAACGCAGTTGTCCAAATATAACAAGTATGGCTGTGATAAGCGTTAATGCTGTTGTAAAAAATAGTGCATAAGGGATTGTTTTTGCTAATAAAGGTAAGAGTCCTCTTTCTATTGTTTGTTCCCACATGCCAGTTACTTTCAAGCGGCCAATAATCATTAATGAGGTTAGGCCGTAAGTCAGTGACGAGAAAAAGTAGACAAAATATATAATCGTCGATATGGTGGACGAGCTTGCTGGATTAAACATATATCGTGTTTTAAGTTGCATTGGTGATAAAGTTGCTTCAATGCCTTCTTTACCAAGTCCTAATGCTGCAACTTTACCAACACTAAGTTCAGCCCCCAATTCTGGAATATATTCATTAAGGCTTTGTAGTACTTTGGCATTTTGTGCATCGTTTGTATCATCAGCAAAATAGCCTAGGCGTACGGTTTGATCGCCTTTTTTTAAGCTTTTTTCTAGACCTTTAGGAATATATAAAACACCTAAATTACGGTCGTGTGAAACCAATGTTATTGGATTTACTGGCGATCTTATTACTTCTGTCACTTCAATATAAGGCGATGTATTGACTTTGCTAATTAATTCAGTCGAATAATGAGAACCATCAAGATCAATAACCGCAATTTTTCCTTCAAACACAGCTCCATGACTTAATACAATTGAAAAAACAAGCGAAACAATAGCAGCTAAGCCAAGCGAAACTTTATAATAAGGTATAAAATGGCCAGACAACATGGCGTCAAGCTCTTCAAGCATGGATTTAATGATGTTTTGCATCATTTTTCAACCTCAAGTGTCATTCCAGTTAATAGTTTAGGAATTGATTTTATGTAAATTCTGACTTGATAAGAGGTTAAATCAGCTTGACCTCGTTCTCGTGTCATGCGTAAGTCAGCAAATGATGGTGCAGCGGTGGCAAAGCGAACTTTTCCTTTTACTTCTTTGTTAAGTGCAATTACATTTGCTGTAACCGTTGTGCCTGGTTGATAATCATTAACCATTTTTTCATTCACATAAATGTCGATATATTTACGATCGGTTTCTAATAAGACTGCTGGCGCACCGTTTGGTACCATTTCGCCATCTTCAAACATAAGTTTTAATACTTTTCCATCTTCAGGTGCTCTTAATGTTAGTCGATCATAATTAAGCTGTAGTTGTTTTAATTCAGCTTCGCCTTGCGCGAGTTGTGATTGAAGCTGTGTTAATTGATTTTGGCGGTTTTGCAGTTTTTGTCGTGCAATTAAGATTGATTGTATTGTCATTCCTGTTGCATTTTTTGTTTGTTCAAATTGGCTAATTTGTTCAGGCGTCGCACCAATCATTAAGGTAGAAAGTTGACTTTCAATTTGAATAACTTGCATTTTTGCATTAATAAAAACATTACGAGCATTATCAAGTTGTGACTGCGAGTTTCCCCCCGATTTACGTAATTGGGTTTGGCGATCAAATTCAGTATTAGCTAGGTATCGAGCCGATTTCGCTGCTTCTAAATTGGCTTGCACTTCTTCTATTTTTCGCCAAGTTGATAATTCTGAAAGGTTGGTTTCACTTTCAGTGATTTCAATATTTTTTTGTTCTTGGTTTACTGCCGCCTTTTGGCTATCAACTAAAGCTTGTAGTTGATCGATAGCTAGTTTGGTATCGATATCTTCTAATTGCATTAAAGGATCACCTTTTTTTACTATTTGTGATTCTTCTACAAATCGCTTGGTGACTTTTCCGCCGACATTTTGAAAGGCAATATTAATCTCATCGGCAGTTAATACACCAGATTTGATGCTTTTGGCAACCGAGACCGCATCATTTCTTGAACCTAAAAAGATTAAAAATGAGCCAAAGATTAGCAGGAGTAAAAAGATAACAGGAATTTTGACATTTTTTTTCATATATAGCTTATTTTCCATTTATTTAGTCAGCTAACTATTTAAGTGAAATGAAGAACTTTAATGATTAAAGTCCGTTATTTTCGTAATAATTTACGTAACATCAATATTAAAGACTCTTGTTCTTGCGAATTGAGTACTTGTGCAAAAGCGCGAATTGATTTTAGGTGATTGGGTAATGCATTTTGAATCAGCTTTTCGCCTGTATGTGTTAAAGTGATTAATCGAGAACGACCATCATCACCACTTTTTGACATCGAGATTAAAGGCTCTGGCGCTGCCAGCATTCGTTTAACCATTACTGATACTGTTGCTGGTGTTACACCAATGCGCAAAGCAAGATCACTGGCACAGGTTTCACCTTCTGAAAACAATGACATCAATAAGGCAAACTTACCTTCAGAAACGCCGTAATCTTTATCTAATTGCGCATAGATATTAGCACGAATTAGATCGGCCGTTGTTATTAAGCTCAAAACCAGATCAACACCAGAAACATCAACGATGTCATTATTAAATCTTTGTGCTCGAGCTAAGGTTTCACGTGAAGGCAGCTTTCTTGAATTGTAATTCAATTATCATTACTCAATTTATTTAGTCGGCTAATTATAAACATTTAATTATGGTTGGCAACTTTTTTAGCTGTTTTTATCGATTTGCAGGGTAATTAAGTAATTTTTTTGAGAGGTATTTTCGATCCTCGCCAAAAATTCGCCTCTATGATATAAACAAAAATCATAGGAGACAAATATTATGGTCAAAAAATTTAGTATCGAATTCAAACAACAATCAGTGGATTATGCGTTATCTAATGCACACCTTTCTATCAGCGAACTTGCCAATCATCTAGGTGTGGGTAAATCAACCCTAGATAAATGGATTAGGCAACTTTCCCCGAATAAACTGTAACTATCCCCCTAAAATAGTACAGCAAAAAAGTAGAAAATTCTCTATGATAAAAGAAAAGGGGATTTAATTATGAAAAAAATGACTGAACATCAAATCGTCGATATTTTAAAAGAAGCTGAAGCGGGTATTCCCGTTAAAGAACTGTGCCGTAAATATGGCGTGTAGGAAAACGCCGAGTTGTTTATACTTCATGGTTAAAATAATCCTCTAAAAACTCATAAGGCGTTTTCCCTGAAATCGCTTTATGCGGTTTAACGGTATTATAAAAATTAATAAAGCGTTTAAGCTTTAGTATAAGGACATTGGGCTAACACATCGTTTTGTAAAAATTGTGCTGCGCTAAATTGGGATTTATCAGGGTAAATACCCGCATAAAGCTCACGTGAAAAATCATCAATACCGACAAATAAATATTCTCTAGTTTGCTGTTTCGTTTCATTTTTAAGTAAAGGTAAACGTTTGGTATCAACGTGTAGCATTTCTCCCGGATAGGCTTTGTTATAGCGTTTAGCTTGCCGTCTTAATTTATCTTCAATCGATTTTTCGACTTTAACCAGACGTTTAATTCCATAACGAATGGTTTTATAACGTTCATTCTTACTGGTTAAAGGCACAAAAAGCTTCAATCGGGCTTTCTTTAGTACATTATAAATGGTAGGCCGACTGACCATAAAGCATTTTGCCAAATCAGTGACCGTTATTTTTTCTTTATGATATAAGCGCCATATTTCTTGTTTGTGATAAGGCGTTAGTTTTGTTTTTTATGTATATTCATTACAGTAGTTTCTCAAATTACTGTAAACAACGCTAGTAAATCCTACATCTTATACAACTTAATTCAATTCTTATCTACATCAAAATATCTTAATAAGCTCTCAACCTTTGATTTATTTTCAAAAAAACGAGGAATCATGATACTTGCATCAAATTTTTCTTCTATATAACTTATTATTTTATCTAACGTTTCTACATATGCATCATTTACAGCACATTCATCTATTTTTATTAGTTCTGAGTCTATTTTCATGTTTGACAAAAATTTATTCAATAATATAGCAGTGATTACTCTATTGCTATGCGTTAATATTCTTTCTTTTTTGGGTTCTTGAATATCAGTTTTTCGAGCCAATAAATTTATTTTAACTGATTCAATTTGACGATATAAAAGCACAAGATTAATAGTTTTTATTCCTGAAACTCTATCATTAAAAATTGAAGTGTATGTTGTGCTTGTAAAGTTCTCAAAAAATTTACCTCTCCCCTTTTTTAAAGTTGTTATTGCTGTAGCCTTTTTGCTAAAACACACTAAAGCATCTAATGCTTCATCCAAATCAATAGTCTTATCTTCTGGGATAGATTCTTCTTTATTGGATCTAAGCAATTTATACTTATACCCTTCAATTAAAATTTCTTTTTGTAATCTTTGTTGATTTTCTTCTTGAGAAGCAAAATCTCTACCAGAAACTGCATTTTGATGGTTAGTTGCTCTAGTAATTTTATAAATTAAATCATTGATTGCATCAGTCTGAATAACTTTTATATATACTTTAATTTTACTCAATGCGTCCTTATCAGTAATTTTACCAATAGTACTGACTGTTTGAGCACCATTCACAATAGTAATATTTTCAAGAGTAAACAAACCATTAGGGTTATTATTAGCATTACGTTTATGAGGACCAATACTTTCAACTAAAACAGTTATGCCATTATTAAAATACCAAAACAATTCTGGTTCAGTTAAAATTGTATCTTTGATAGATTGATTGACAGGTGTATCGCCTAGTAATCCCCTAATATTCTTCTCAAATAAAGATATATTATGCAAATCCCACCATTCCTTTAGTTGGATACCATCAATATACCCATATATCGAAGTATAAGGCTCATCAAGTCTTCCATATGAAAATAATTGCGCATCTTTGATAGTTATTGCTGTTCTTGAAGCTCCGGATAACCCTTCGACAATATTTTCTCTAGAAAATAGATGAACTTGAAAAGGAAGTGAATTACTATCAGAAATATCATCAATACACGCACTCTTATTAAGTTCATTTTGCCAATCTTTCATCAACTCAAGAATATCAGATGCTCCACCTACTTTACCCGTGTGAGACATAATAAATAGACATTTGTAATCCATTTCACCGAATGCGAATTCAATATCAGAGATTTTAGGTTGTAGCTTACTAGACAAACGTTCATATTTTCCAGACAAAAGATTTTCACATGCTAGTTTAAAATTTAAAAACTCATCTTTTTTCCATGTAGCAGTTCCAGATTTATTATATTTTGACTGAACAACGATTAAAATTTTAACTGAATGAGAAACATAAATAGCATCAATACCTCCATCATCGCTGCCGTCACATACAGAATAGGAAGCTTCTTCATCACTTGCTCCAGTAAAAAAAGATACCGTGTATGCCGCAATAGATCTACTGATTAATTCATCTTCAGAATTAGTTCTTGTTAAATACTGCTCAAATCTGTCTTTCAATCGATTACCAATTCTGGTAGCTGTTCTATTAGCAGTAGTGTCTTGAAAAGAATCACCGTCACTATTATATAACTCTGAAACTAATGTCATAAACCCTCTTTACTAATAAAAAATTAAAATTTAATTAATATTAATATTACACACACCTATCAATAGACGCCTACTGTTCTTTACAACCAATTAGATTTATTCACTTAATTATTTAATTATATCAAATGTTCTAAATTATAAAAAATTTTAATTAAAATAAAGAGGTATTTTATAGTTTTTTTCGAATATTTATTTACGTGATCCTCAACAAAATATTAGATAGTGCGTACCTCTATCATTTTGTTGTTTCAGTAATATTATTGTTCATATTGTTCAGGTGATATCCAGCCGTTGGCTGAATGAATTTCTTTTTCTAAAACCATAATCCGTTGTACTCAACCGTTACTCCTCAACGGCTGGTTTTATTCGGAGCTAGTTGTCTAATTCTCTTACCTAGGATTGATTTACCTATGCTTAGATGGTTGGCAAGTTTACTTATAGAAAGGTGTACATGAGATAACGCATAATCGACTGATTGTTGTTTGAATTCGACGCTAAATTTTCTGATCATGATATTTTTCTCCTATGATTTGTATTTATATCATAGAGGTGACTTCTTCCAATTTTTTGGGTGAGGATCATTTTTAAACAAGCCTTATCTTGAAATTATGACTTAAACAATCACTCCTACCACTAAAGTAGTAATCCTTGAGGGTAGTTATATTCTATGCACAGTTTCATACAATGTTATTAAATTAAAATTTTTTAGCAATTTAATTAAATTAAAATTGGAGTTATGTATGAGTAAAACCAACCTCGTTATTATTGGTAATGGGATGGTTGGGCATCGTTTTATTGAAGAGTTAATTGATAAAATGCAGCCCAATCAATTCAATATTACTATTTTTTGTGAAGAACCTCGTCTTGCCTATGATCGGGTACACCTTTCTTCTTATTTTTCTGGTCACACAGCAGAAGCGCTTTCTCTAGTTCGCGAAGGTTTATACGAAGAGAATAATATTAAAGTCTTACTTAATGAACGGGCTATTTTAATTAACCGTCAGCGTAAGGAGATTCACTCTCAACAAGGGCGAATTGTTGCTTATGATAAATTGATTATTGCGACAGGATCTTATCCTTGGGTACCACCGATTAAAGGTGCTGATGGTTCGGATTGTTTTGTTTATCGTACGATTGAAGATCTTGATGCTATTCAAGAATGTGCAAAGCGTTGTCAAAAAGGCGCTGTTGTGGGTGGTGGATTGCTTGGACTTGAGGCTGCTGGAGCTTTAAAAAACTTAGGTATGGAAACGCATGTGGTTGAGTTTGCTCCAGTGCTTATGGCTGAACAGCTGGATGTGCAGGGTGGAGAACAACTACGTCGTAAAATTGAGGAGATGGGGGTAGGTGTTCATACCAGTAAAAATACTCAAGAAATTATTCACACACCTGCTGGGAAAATCATGCAATTTGCGGATGGCTCGGCACTTGAAGTCGATTTTATTGTTTTTTCAACTGGCATTAGAGCAAATGATAAATTAGCTCAAGAATGTGAGTTAGAAATCGGTCCTCGCGGGGGCATTGTTATTAATGATTATTGCCAAACTTCGGATCCTGATATCTATGCTATTGGTGAATGTGCTTGTTGGCAAAACAAGGTGTTTGGTTTAGTTGCACCAGGCTACAAAATGGCTCAGATTGCCTTAGCGCATTTAATGGGACAAGCAGATAAATTTGAAGGCGCCGATATGAGCGCTAAGCTAAAGCTTATGGGAGTCGATGTCGGTAGTATTGGCGATGCTAAAGCAAAAACAATAGGGTGTCATAGTTATGTTTATTTAGATGAAACAACGCCAGTTTATAAAAAATTGGTTGTTTCGAATGATAATAAAAAGCTTTTGGGTGCGGTATTGGTTGGCGATACGTCAGATTATAGTAATTTATTGCAATTAATGCTTAATGATATGGATCTACCTGAACATCCAGATACGTTGATACTGCCTGCACATGCAGGAGCAAAACCAGCTATGGGGGTTGATGCGCTTCCCGATTCAGCACAAATCTGCTCTTGTTTTGATGTGACTAAAGAAAAAATTATTAATGCCATTAATGCTGGTTGTCATACGGTTGCAGCAATCAAAGCTGAAACTAAAGCTGGGACTGGGTGTGGAGGCTGTATCCCACTTGTTACACAAATTCTTAATTTAGAGTTAGCTAAACAAGGCATTGAGGTCAGCCATGCATTATGCGGACATTTTAAATATTCGCGTCAGGAGTTATATCATCTTATCCGTGTTGAGGGCTTAACGTCTTTTGAGCAAGTAATTAAGAAACATGGTAAAGGCTATGGCTGTGAAATTTGTAAACCTACCGTCGGATCTTTATTAGCTTCATGTTGGAATGATTATATTCTTAAAGATAATTTGATTCCTCTACAAGATAGTAATGATATTTTCTTAGGTAATATTCAAAAAAATGGTACTTATTCGATAATTCCGCGTAGTGCTGGTGGTGAAATTACTCCAGAAGGATTAATTGCTGTTGGTCAAATAGCTAAAAAATATCAGCTCTATTCTAAAATTACCGGTTCACAGCGCATTGGCTTATTTGGAGCTCAAAAAGACGATCTTCCAGCTATTTGGAAGGAGCTTATTGAGGCTGGTTTTGATAGTGGTCATGCTTATGCCAAAGCATTAAGAATGGCAAAAACTTGTGTAGGTAGCACTTGGTGTCGATTCGGTGTCGGAGATAGTGTTGGTTTAGGCGTTGAGCTAGAAAACCGTTATAAAGGCATTCGTGCACCACATAAATTTAAACTAGGCGTATCAGGTTGTACGCGTGAATGTGCCGAAGCGCAAGGTAAAGATATCGGTGTTATTGCTACTGAAAAGGGATGGAATCTTTATGTGTGTGGTAATGGTGGTATGAAGCCTCGTCATGCTGATTTACTTGCTGCTGATCTCGATAAAAATACACTAATTCGATATATTGATCGTTTCCTTATGTTTTATATTCGTACCGCAGATAAATTACAACGGACGTCAGTCTGGCTTGAAAATTTAGATGGCGGTATTGATTATTTACGTAGTGTTATTATTGGCGATAAATTAGGCATAAATGCTGAGTTAGAAAGTGAAATGACACGCTTACGTAAATTAATGGTATGTGAATGGAAGGAAGCTGTTGAAAATACAGAAGGCCAAATTCGATTTTCTCATTTTATTAATAGTAACAAACGTGATGAGAATGTCCAAATCGTACCTGAGCGTGATCAGCATCGCCCAGCAACAGCAGAAGAACGTAAAGTAATGTTAGGGGAATAATATGAGTCAATGGATAACTATTTGTAAACTTGATGAGATTTTACCAGGCACAGGAGTTTGTGCTCTTGTTGGTAATGATCATGTGGCTATTTTTCGCCCTTATAATAATGCTGAGCTTTATGCGATTAGTAATATTGATCCATTTGCTAAAGCAAGTGTTTTATCCCGAGGCATTATAGCAGAACATGAAAATGAGTTATGGGTGGCAAGCCCGCTTAAAAAGCAACGCTTTCGTTTAAAAGATGGTTATTGTTTTGAAGATGAACAATATTCAATCCTCCATTATGAAGTAGATGTTAATGACGGTGGGATCGTACAAGTAAAGTCGCGCTAAATGTATTTTTAAAAGGATAAATTCATTATGTATACAGAGACAATTAATAAATGTGCAGCAAATGCTGCGCGTATTGTTCGTTTGACAAAAACGAATCCATTTGGTTTTTGGCTAAGTTCTGCTATGGCTGGGGCTTATGTAGGAATAGGTATTATTTTGATTTTTACTTTAGGAAACCTTGTTGATCCATCAATAAGACCTTTACTTATGGGGGCAACATTTGGTATTGCTTTAACGTTGGTTGTAATTGCAGGTTCTGAATTATTTACAGGGCATACCATGTTTTTAACCCTAGGAGTAAAATGCAAAAAAATTACTCATACCCAAATGTGGACAGTATTGCCACAAACATGGTTAGGAAATTTATTAGGTTCAATTTTTGTTACTGCATTGTATTTTTATGCTGCAACACCGCTATTATCAACGGATACTAGTTTGGTTCATGCAGCGGCTTTAGCAAAAACATCTGCTTCAGCTTCGGCATTATTTTCTAGAGGTATTTTATGTAACTGGTTAGTTTGTTTAGCGATTTGGATGGCTAATCGAGTTGAAGGTTTGGCAAAGTTTATCGCTATTTGGTGGTGTTTGTTAGCATTTATTGCTTGTGGTTATGAACACTCCGTTGCGAACATGACACTTTTTTCACTTTCATGGTTTGGTCATCATAGTGATGCTTACACATTAACTGGAATTGGTCATAATCTATTATGGGTTTCATTAGGAAATATTGTTTCTGGCGCATTATTTATGGGGCTGGGATACTGGTATTCAACACCCAAAGAAGATCGACCTTAATAGCTGTTTAATTCAGAAAATGTGGTTAAAATAACCTAATATAAGGAGAGAGCATGGTAAGCAATCCCCCAAAAGGTGTTAAATTAATGAGGATTATATTTTGTTTTAATCGTAATTAGTAATAAAAAATAACGAAGCAATTAAAAATAGGATAATTAATAAATTTCTATTATTAGAGGTTAGTTGTTAATAAATTTTTAAACAGATAATGTTTTATTTTGAGGTATTATGGATTATTTCCCCTTATTTTGTAAGCTAGAAAACCGTGATTGCTTATTAGTCGGTGGCGGTGAAGTTGCTGAGCGTAAAGCTCGATTATTACTTGAAGCTGGTGCACGCTTAACTGTCAATGCGCATGAATTTAACGAGCAATTCATATGTTGGAATGAACAAAAACAACTAGTTTTAGTTCAAGGGGAGTTTAATGCCGAATTACTGAATGATAAATGGTTAGTTATTGCGGCAACAGACTGTCAGGAAACTAATCAAAGGGTGAGTGTTGAGACGGAAAAAAAGCGTATTTTTTGTAATGTGGTTGATTCTCCAAAAGATGCGAGTTTTATTATGCCCTCAATTATTGATCGTTCGCCTATTATGGTTGCAATATCTTCAGAAGGGCATGCTCCTGTTTTGGCTAGATTATTGCGTGAAAAACTAGAGTCCATTTTACCCCAACATTTAGGAAAATTAGCTAAATATGCCGGTTATTTACGTAATAAAGTTAAAACAACCTATCAAACAGTGACGGAACGTCGTCGTTTTTGGGAAAGGTTATTTTCTCATGATAGGTTAGCTCAAGCGATTGCTAATAGCGATTCAGATCATGTTGAAAAACTCACTAATGAGTTATTTGATACTTCACTTGATTCGCGTGGAGAGGTTGTATTAGTTGGCGCTGGTCCGGGTGATGCAGGCTTGTTGACTTTAAAGGGATTACAACAAATCCAACAAGCAGATATTATTGTCTATGATAGATTAGTATCGGATGAAATTATGAATTTAGCCCGTCGAGATGCTCAACGTATTTTTGTTGGTAAGCGAGCAGGATTTCATTGTGTACCTCAAGAACAAATAAATCAGATTCTTTTACAACAAGCTAAAAAAGGTAAACGTGTTGTACGTTTAAAAGGTGGAGATCCTTTTATTTTTGGTCGAGGTGGTGAAGAGCTCGAAACATTATTTAATGCTGATATTCCATTTTCTGTTGTGCCAGGAATTACTGCAGCTTCAGGTTGTTCTGCTTATAGTGGAATTCCATTAACGCATCGAGATTATGCTCATAGCGTACGTTTAATTACTGGTCATTTGAAAGATGGTAGTCATCTTGATTGGAAAAGTTTAGCCGCTGAAAAACAAACATTAGTTTTTTATATGGGATTATCTCAAGCTAGTAACATCGAAAAACAATTAATTAAATACGGTATGAATGCAAATACGCCAGTTGCAATTGTTGAAGAAGGTACAACAACAAAGCAAAAAGTAATATCAGGTCTGTTATGTGATTTAGCACAATTGTCTTTGCAGGCTTATAGTCCTAGTTTAATTATTATCGGGCCTGTTGTAGCATTCCGCGAAAAGCTGAATTGGTTTTCTGAGTATTAATAGAAATAAATAGATGAATTTTCGTGAACACCATCCTATATTTTGTGTTATAAATTGTTTTACCTATTTAAGGTAATGCGTTATGATTTATCTATTTTTAAGTAAATAACATTATTCCTTACTTTGTAAATACCATACTGTCATTTCCATTCGTGATTTAAAATTAAGTTTTTTGAATATACTTTTGATATGTACTTTGACGGTGCTTTCTACGATACCTAAATCTCTTGCAATTAGCTTATTTGATAGTCCTTGTACTAATAAATTAAAAATTTCATTTTCTCTTAGTGTCAACAAGCTGACATCATGCATCTGTTTTGCAATTGGTTGTTTGTTATGACGCATGTAATTGAGGATAATATGCGAAATAGCATTATCCATAACTAGTTTTCCAATCGAGATTTCTTGTAGTGATTTTAGAAAATCTTCAGGCTCCATATCTTTTAATAAATAGCCATCAGCACCTGTTTTTAGTGCGGTGATTATATCTTCTTTTGCATCTGATACTGTAAACATAATAATTCGACTCGATATGTTTTTTTGGCGCAAATAGTGTAATATTTCTAATCCATTAACGTCTTGCATATTGATATCAAGTAAAATAATATCAGGATCAAGCTCTTCGGCTAATTTAACGCCTTCTATTCCAGAGCCAGTTTCTCCTACAATGTCAAAATGGTTGACTGTATTTATCAGCTGTTTTACGCCATTTCTTAACATTGGATGATCATCAATAAGAAGTATTGAGCAATTTATTTGTTCCATTTTTACTCTTCTGTTGTTTTGAATGAAATGGTTTTATTAACCTTAAATGCTATCATAACTTGTGTTCCTTGGAGAGGTTTGCTATTTATTGTTAAATTACCATTTAGTATTTCAACTCTATCACGCATAATGATTAGACCATAGCTATTATCTAGTCTAATATTGTTTTGTAAACCAATTCCATTATCCTCAATACAAACAGAAATAATTTGATGGTCATCAATTTTTAAACTAACAATAATCTGTGTAGCTTTAGCATGTTTGTATATGTTATTTAGTCCTTCTCGAATTATTTGCAATAAATGAAATGCATATTTACTATTGATAATATTCAGCGGTAATAAATATTCAAACTGAATATTGAATTGTAATTTTTGATTAAATTCCTCAATTAATTCCAGTAAATTTGCATAAAAACCCGTTTGGTTAAGGCGTAAGCGAAAAGAGGTAATTAGTTCTCTTAGTTGTGAGTAGGTTATATTGACTTCTTTACGCATTGTTGACAATAAATCAATACTGCTTTGTGATGTTAAATCTGATTGCATTTGTAAGCAGTTGAGGTGTATTTTTAAACAAGATAGAGATTGAGCAATGGAATCATGCAGCTCTCTGGCCATTGCTGAGCGTTCTTTTATTAATAAATATTGTTTTTGTTGTTCAATTTGTCTATCGAGCTTCATTGCGGTAGTCATTTGCTTGATGACTCCTATAATTAAGTTTTCTTGTTCATTGGTTAATATGATATTTTCTGGCTGTAAAGCAAATAATATCCCATATTTTTCTCCATTTTCTTGAAGGTGCCAATGGCGTTGAAAGTTATTTTTTTGAGAAGTTTTTGATGAGATTAAACAAGCGTTGCATTTAGGACCTTGGCAATAAGGTAATTTTTGTTCATTATTGTAACTAATTTGTTGATAATGATCAGTATTATTTGATTCATAAAAACGAATTTTAAATTGAGTTAATGGTACTAAATCTTCTAATTTGTGTAGTATTTTTAGAAAACGTTCACACAATGGTTCTGAAGTATGCAGTTGCTTAATTGTTTGATATTGAAATGAAACGATTTTATTGGTTTGTTGTAATTTATCTGTTTTTTCTGCGACTTGTTTTTCTAACAATAAATATTGTGATTCGATTTGCTCGGACATTTTGTTAAAAGCAAGCCCTAATAGATCAAATTCATTTTTTCTACCTTTAATATTAAAACGCGCTTTAAAATTGTGGTTAGAAATTGCTTCAGCCATACTAATTAGTTTCTGCCATGGCGCAAGGAGGTAGTAGCGTAAGTAATAAATTTGAACAGCTAAAAAAATTACGATAATAACAATAAATAATTGTTGTAATTGAGAAATATAATAAATTTTGTTTTCGGTTTTTTGATCAATCTTATCTACTAAATTGTTGATACGAGCAACATAGTTTTCAATATCAATTTTTATTTCATCGATTTTTTGTGCTTGCTGTATTTTAGTAATAAGTCGAGTATTCCAATCGGTTTCTAACTGATTAAATTCATTAATTAAATCGTAACGTTTTAAAAGCGTTAAATGTTTTTGTGATGAAGAAATATTAATAAAAATATTTAAATTATCATAATCTTCCTTATTGAGTGGAACCATTGTTAGTATTTGGTAGTTCTTCATTCTTAGTAAGCCTAATTGATTAACCATATACGCTCCACCTTTTGTATCATTGGCAATCTGGATTGAAAACGATAATGCAACTAAAGCAATAGCGCCTAAACAGAGCAGCAATAGTGTTAAACGATTAATAATTGATTCGGTGTAGCGAATTTTTATTTTCGACATATAAACACTTAACGTTATTTTTAAATTTTATTCTGGCTAAATAGTAATTTATGATTATTGTAGCTTGAAAAGAGTATCTCGCTGATCTTTTTTATAACTTTTTGCGATCTTTTGTTAAAGAGCGCTTGCAACAAGAATAAAATTTGCGTAAAATTCACGCCCTATAAGATTAATCACGCAGACATATATGTTTAATCAAGTAATCGTCTGCTTTTTATTGCGGAGTTAAGTATGTACGCAGTTTTCCAAAGTGGTGGTAAACAACACCGAGTTAGCGAAGGACAAGTCGTTCGCTTGGAAAAAATTGAAGTCGAAACAGGTGCAGAAGTTGTTTTCGATAAAGTTTTAATGGTAGCAAATGGTGAAGACATCAAAGTTGGTGCTCCGTTTGTTGAAGGTGCAACAATTAAAGCAGAAATTGTTGAGCACGGTCGTGGCGATAAAGTGAAAATTGTTAAATTCCGTCGTCGTAAACACTATCGTAAACAACAAGGTCACCGTCAGTGGTTCACTGATGTGAAGATCACTGCAATCGCTTAATAGGAGTATCGAACAATGGCACATAAGAAGGCTGGTGGTTCATCACGTAATGGTCGTGATTCCCAAAGTAAACGTTTAGGTGTTAAACGTTATGGTAGTCAAGAAGTTCTTGCTGGTAACATTTTAGTTCGTCAACGTGGAACTCAATTCCACCCAGGCACTAATGTAGGTTGTGGTCGTGATCATACTCTATTTGCCTTAATTGATGGACAAGTAAAGTTTGAAGTTAAAGGACCTAAGAATCGTCGTTATGTTAGTGTAGTTGCTAACAGCTAATTCATAAACGATTCAAAAAGTTTTAGAAGCCTCACAATTATTGTGGGGCTTTTTTCATTTCTTGAAGTTAATATAAAATTGATGGTGATATGATAAAGCAGCAAAATGTTAAATTAGGTTTTGCACTTGCCATGTTAACCGCAGTGATGTGGGGCATTGTGCCAATTGCAATGAAATACGCACTAGTAGTTGTTGATCCATTGACATTAGCTTGGTCTAGACTAGCTATTTCAGCGCTTGGTATTACCATCTGGTTGGCTTATAAAAAGCAATTTCCTAATTTAATGATGTTTAGAAAATGTCGTCGTTTTGTTTTAGTGATGATTGCAGGTTTTGGGTTGTTGGGTAATTTTGCACTGTTTGCTAATGCACTTCAGTATCTTTCAGCTACAACCGCTCAGGTTGTTGGGCAAACAGGCATTGTGATTTTTATGATTTCAAGTGCTTTTATTTTTAGAGAGCGACTCAGACCGACTCAGATTATTGGTATTTTAGTATTATTAGTTGGGCTGGGGTTATTTTTTAATAAAAATATTGTAGATCTGTTTTCTAATATGTCTTCATATGGTATTGGCGTGTGGCTTGGTTTACTGGCTTCGGTATCATGGGCTTGTTATGCGCTTGCTCAAAAAGTACTATTACAGAAATTACGTGCAGAACAGTTACTTTGGTTGATTTACCTTATTTGTACTGTTTTTTTGTTGCCTTTTACGTCGCTAAGTAAAATTACAAATGCTGATGCAACTCAACTGTTTGCTATCATATTTTGTGGTTTAAATACTATTATTGCTTATGGCGCATTAGTGATGGCTATGGAAAGATGGCAAGCAGCACAAGTGAGTGCAATAACAACCCTAACGCCATTGTTTTCGCTGATCTTTTCAGATTTGTTTGCTTTAATTTGGCCTGAAAAGTTTGCTATGCAATATTTAAATATTTTAGGTTATATTGGTGCAGTATCTGTTGTTGCGGGTGCTATGTTTGCGACCATTGGGCATTATATTTGGCATCCAAGAAAAGGCTGGCTAATTAACCGCAATAAAGGGGAAGAATAATGAAATTTGTTGATGAAGCATCAATTCGCGTTGAAGCTGGAGATGGTGGAAATGGTTGTGTCGGTTTTCGCCGAGAAAAGTATATACCTAAAGGTGGTCCTGATGGTGGCGACGGTGGCGATGGTGGTGATGTCTTTTTTATCGCTGATGAGAATTTAAATACACTAGTTGATTTTCAGTTTGAAAAAAATTACCGTGCTGAGCGTGGCCAAAATGGACAGGGTTCTGATTGTACGGGTAAGCGTGGCCGAGATATTACCGTTAAAGTACCGGTGGGGACACGAATTACCGACAAATATACAGGTGAAATTATTGGTGATTTAACCCATCACCAACAAAAAGTATTGGTTGCCAAGGGCGGTTTTCATGGGCTTGGAAATGCGCGTTTTAAATCATCGGTAAATCGTGCGCCAAGACAAAAAACTGATGGTACTCCAGGTGAAAAGCGCGATGTATTATTAGAATTGTTGTTACTTGCTGATGTGGGGATGTTGGGCTTGCCTAATGCTGGTAAATCAACTTTTATTCGCTCAGTTTCAGCTGCTAAACCAAAAGTTGCCGATTATCCATTTACTACTTTAGTGCCTAGTTTAGGTGTAGTAAGAATGGATAATGAACAAAGTTTTGTTGTTGCTGATATTCCTGGTTTAATAGAGGGGGCATCAGACGGTGCAGGACTTGGTATTCGTTTCTTAAAACATCTTGAACGTTGTCGTGTTTTAGTTCATTTGATCGATATGGCACCAGTAGATGAATCAGATCCGGTAGAAAATGCTAAAGTGATAATCCAAGAGGTTCAACGATATAGTGAAAAATTAGCTAATAAACCACGTTGGTTGGTGTTTAATAAAATGGATGTATTAGGTCCTGAAGAGAGCGCTAAACGTGCGGCTGAAATAGCTAAGACACTTGATTGGCAAGATAAATATTATATTATTTCAGCCATTAATCAAGAAGGTGTAAAAGCCTTGTGTTGGGACTTAATGGAATATATCAATGCGCATCCACGTGAAGCAGAACAAGAAGTGTCATCGCCTGAAAAAGTGGAATTTATGTGGGATGATTACCATCAACAAGTAATGGATGAGGCTTTTGATGATGGCGATGATTTTGGTGACTGGGACGAAAGCGATGAAGAGGGTGTTGAATTTATTTATCAAAAATAATGAGTACTATACTCTGTTTTATTTCGCCTAAATTAGCCATTGCGTAGAATTTTTTATAAAAGCAGAATAGGAATATTCTGCTTATTTTTTATATTGTTAAATATGAATCCTCTTATTATGAAATTAGAGAATAAAGGATTTATTTTTATCTAGCTTAGAAAATAAAAAAATGCTTGATATTGTTAATGATAATCATTATCATTATTGTCGTACTTTGTTAGAGCTTTAGAGGCTTCAGAAAAAGTATGACATTGCTCACATTGCTTCCAATGTTTACCAGCTTGACGTTATCGCTAAGCTGGTTTTTTTGTTTTGCGTTATTAACAATTATTTTTAAACATTAACCTCTAGTTAAAACTATTTTAATTGTTGTTTTTATCTACATGCTAATGTCGTCACAAAGGCTTAAATAAATTGACGGAAGAAGAGTAAAAATTATTTTTATGATTACCCAGATGGTTGGTTAAGTTTTCAAAAACTAGCTATTTATTAGTTTGTTTTCAATATCAAATAAAATGAGAAGTGCTGCGTTGCCACCAAATTCTTTAGGGGCTTGATGAAAACAGATAACATGAGGATGCTGAGCTAGCCACATGGGTGTTTGTTTTTTTAAGATGTTTTTCCCATGTCCATACATGATACAAGCACAATGCGTTCTTTCACGTAAACATGCTGCGATAAGAGCGGCAATTTCTTTTTTAGCCTCTTGTTGAATTAACCCATGTAGGTCTAAAAAGAATTCTGGTTCATAAAATCCACGACGCAATTTTTTTACTTCGTAGGGATCTGCATTTTCTCGGCTATAGCAAATAGGGTCTTCTTGCAATAGCGGCTGATAATCATCAGAAAAATAAAATTCAGCATTAATTTTTTCATATTGCTGTTTTTGGGTTTCTATTACTTTTTGTGAACGTTTTTGTGGTTTATGAACGACAGTATCTTGTTTTAGTTTTTTGGTGATGCTACCAATACTATTTTTAAACAAGTTTATATCATCTTGGTCTAAATTAAATTTATTTGGCATTGATTTCTACTCTGGATAAGTTTTTTCTTTAAATTCGCACAAATCTTCTATAACACAGGATCCACATCTAGGCTTTCTGGCAATACAGGTATAACGGCCATGTAATATTAGCCAGTGGTGACAATTTATTTTATATTCTTTGGGTACGACTTTCAGCAATTTTTCTTCAACAACCTCTACTGTTTTACCTGGTGCAAAACCTGTACGGTTGCTTACTCTAAATATGTGTGTATCAACGGCAATGGTAGGCCAACCGAAAGCGGTGTTTAACACAACATTTGCCGTTTTACGACCAACACCCGGTAATTCAATTAGTGCATCAAAACGTTCAGGAACTTCACCCTGATATTTATCTACCAAAATTTGACACGTTTTTATTATATTATCCGCTTTACTGTTATAAAGCCCAATGGTACGGATATAGCTTTTTAGTTTATCAATACCAAGAGCCAAAATTTGTTCAGCAGTATTAGCAATAGCAAACAGCGGTTTTGTGGCTTTGTTTACACTAACATCAGTCGCTTGGGCTGAAAGTACTACTGCGATTAATAGTTCAAAAGGTGTTTCATACACTAGTTCTGTTGTTGGATCTTTAATATGATCTTTTAATCTTTCTAAAATTTGAATTCGGGTTGATTGTTTCACAAAATAATTTTATTAAAAAATAGTAAGACGCATATTATATACTTTTATTTACTGTTTATCTGTAAGTTGCATTTATTTTTTTATATGGATGAGAACGATGAAATGTACTGATTAATAATTGTAAGACAATTTTATTTTTAATGTTGCTTAGTTTTTTGTTATTTGTATATTCACATTTATACTCACTGACTTTTTAGCATAGTCATTTTATGATAAGCTAGCGTACTATTTCTTAATTTTATCAAATAAGGTTTTTTAAAGATATGCCCTTACCAATGATTGTCACCTTTGCTGTATATATTTTAGGCATGATTGCCATAGGTTTTTTTGCGTTTCGTTCAACGCAAAATTTTGGTGATTATATTTTAGGTGGGCGTCGTATCGGTAGTGTTGTGACTGCGCTTTCAGCTGGCGCATCAGATATGAGTGGTTGGCTATTAATGGGATTACCTGGTGCTGTTTTTTTGTTTGGTATTTCACAAAGTTGGATTGCAATCGGATTGATTATTGGTGCTTATTTAAATTGGCTACTCATTGCAGGACGATTACGAGTCTTTACTGAAATCAATCATAATTCATTAACTTTACCCGATTATTTTGCTCGTCGATTTGATGATAAAAGCTCACTTCTACGCATTATTTCAGCTGTCATTATTCTAATATTTTTTACTATTTATTGTGCTTCTGGCGTAGTTGCGGGTGCAAAGTTATTCGAGAGTACATTTGGTATGAGCTATGGCTGGGCGATGTTAGCGGGTGCAGGTGCAACAATTGCCTATACGTTTATCGGTGGTTTTTTAGCAGTAAGCTGGACTGATACTATTCAAGCTAGTTTAATGATGTTTGCACTTATTCTAACGCCAATTATGGTTATGGTGAATGCTGGTGGGCTTTCTGATGCATTGATATATATTGAATCGCTCAATTCAGATTATACCAATTTATTTGCTCATATGGATTTTATTGCCATTATTTCATTATTAGGTTGGGGGCTTGGATATTTTGGGCAACCTCATATTTTAGCCAGATTTATGGCTGCTGATTCACATGAAGTAATGAAAAACGCTCGACGGATTAGTATGACATGGATGGTTTTGTGTTTAGCTGGCGCAATCACGGTTGGTTTTTTTGGTATCGCCTTTTTTGCTCATAATCCAGATTTATCTTACTTGATTAATGATGGTAAACATGAACGTATTTTTATCGAATTGTCGAAATTACTTTTTAATCCTTGGATTGCTGGTATTTTGTTGGCCGCTATTTTAGCAGCGGTCATGAGCACATTAAGTTGTCAATTATTAGTTTGTTCAAGTGCTCTAACGGAAGATTTTTATCGTGCGTTTTTTAGACCAAAAGCAAAACAAAAGGAACTGGTATGGGTTGGTCGTATAATGGTGCTATTAGTTTCAGTTATTGCTATTTTATTAGCTATTAATCCAAATAATAGCGTACTTGATTTAGTAAGTCATGCTTGGGCTGGATTTGGTGCGGCGTTTGGTCCTATAATCGTATTTTCTGTTTTTTGGTCGCGTATGACACGTAATGGAGCACTAGCTGGAATGATAACTGGTGCCGTAACTGTGTTGCTATGGATTAATTTTAATTGGTTTAATTTGTATTCGCTTATCCCTGGATTTTTATTTGCTTCTATAGCTATTATTATTTTTAGTCTTTTTGATAAAAAGCCAAACGAGATCGTAGCAGATCATTTTAAACAAGCGTATAAACGTTATCACAACAAAGTAAATTAGAATAAATCTTATTTAAACTAGAATATAAATGTAATAAATTTAATAGGTAAAATATCATGACAAAAAATGTGATCAAACAACTACAAGAACGTGGGCTGATTGCTCAGCTTACTGATGAAAAAGCACTAATAGAACAAATTGAACAAAATCCTATTGCGCTTTATTGTGGTTTTGATCCAACAGCAGATAGTTTGCATCTTGGTCATTTAGTTCCATTACTTTGTTTAAAACGTTTTCAGTTAGCTGGTCATAAACCTGTTGCGCTTGTAGGGGGAGCAACAGGATTAATTGGCGATCCAAGTTTTAAAGCTGTTGAACGAAAACTTAATACTGAGGAAACAGTTATTGAGTGGAGTGAAAAGATCAAACAACAAGTGTCACCATTTTTAGATTTTAATTGTGGTGGAAATTCAGCGATTGTGGCTAATAACTATGATTGGTTTAGTGGCATGAATGTACTGACATTTTTACGTGATGTTGGTAAGTATTTTTCAGTTAATGCGATGATCAATAAAGAATCAGTTAAACAACGTATAGATCGTGATGAGGTGGGTATTTCATTTACTGAATTTTCTTATAGCTTATTACAATCTTATGATTTTGCTTGTTTGAATAAATCACATGATGTTGTTTTACAAATTGGTGGATCTGATCAGTGGGGTAATATTACTGCAGGTATTGATTTAACCCGTCGTTTACATCAAAAACAAGTTTATGGTTTGACTGTACCGTTAATCACTAAATCAGATGGTACCAAATTTGGTAAAACTGAAAGTGGTGCCGTATGGTTAGACCCTAAAAAGACAAGTCCTTATAAATTCTATCAATTTTGGATAAATACTGCTGATGCTGATGTTTATCGATTCTTAAAATTTTTCACATTTATGCCTCTAAGTGAGATTGATGCATTGGAGGAAAAAGATAAAAATAGTGGCGTTGCACCACGAGCTCAATATGTACTTGCTGAGCAAGTTACACGCTTAGTTCATGGTGAAGAAGGATTGATTGCAGCAAAACGCATTACAGAAAGTTTATTCTCTGGCAAATTAACTGACTTATCCGAAGCTGACTTTGAACAATTAGCTCAAGATGGTATGCCAACATTAGCCGTTGAGGAAAATGTTGATTTGCAACAAGCAATTGTTAATGCGGAATTTGCACCATCAAGAGGACAAGCTAGAACAATGATTGAATCTAATGCTATTTCTGTTAATGGTGAACGTAACACTACAACTGATTACCGTTTTACTGATAGTGATAAACTATATAATCGTTATACTTTACTTCGTCGTGGTAAAAAATATTACTGCTTATTAATTTGGAGTTAATTTCATGAAAAATATTTTATCTATTCAGTCACATGTTGTATTTGGTCATGCTGGGAATAGTGCGGCTGTATTTCCTATGCGTCGAATAGGTGTAAATGTTTGGCCTTTAAACACTGTACAATTTTCTAACCATACTCAATATCGACAATGGACTGGAACGGTAATGTCTGCATCACATTTAACAGAAATTGCTGATGGAATTAATGAAATCGATGAGTTGAAACGGTGTGATGCGGTATTAAGTGGTTATATGGGATCACCAGAACAAGGTAATGCAATTATAGAAATAGTTAAAAAAGTAAAAGCTGTTAACCCTAATGCGATTTACTTTTGTGATCCTGTAATGGGACATCCTGAAAAAGGATGTTTTGTTGCTCCTGGTGTTTCTGAGTTTTTATGTAATACTGTGTTGCCTGTGGCAGATATGATGGCTCCCAATATTTTGGAACTTGAAGAGCTTAATGGAAAACAACGTATTAATAATGTTGATGAAGCAATTTTAGCTTGTCGAGAGTTATGTAAAAAAGGACCTAAAGCAATTTTAGTTAAACATTTAAGCAGAGCTGGATATAAAATTAATCGTTTTGAAATGTTGCTTGTAACTAGTGACGAAGCATGGCATATTGATCGCCCGCTAGTTGATTTTGGTGTAAGACAACCCGTGGGTGTTGGTGATATGACAAGCGGGCTTTTTTTAGCTAATATTTTACTTGGGAAATCATTGGTTGAAGCTTTAGAACATACTACCTCAGCCGTGTATGCGGTTATGCTTGAAACCTTAAAGCAAGATGAATATGAATTACAATTAGTTGCAGCTCAAAATGAAATTGAAAAACCAACACGATGGATTAATGCAAACAAAATTGATTAATTGAAGAAATAAGTGAAAATCGAATTAGCTAACGATTAGTATTAAATTTATGAGGATATGATGGACGATATTTCATTAGGAGTGATGCTTGCTGATTTACGAGAAAAAATGGGATTAACTCAAGATGATATTGCCAATAAAATTCATGTGCGAAAGACAGTAGTTGTTCATATCGAAAATGATCGGTTACCTCATGCCCCGCTTGTTTTTATAAAAGGTTATATTCGTACTTATGCTGAAATAGTTGGCTTATCATCAGATTACTATCAACCTTATCTAGATGAATTAACTAAAAAATTTAAGTCTCAACAAAAGAAAGTGCAAATACAAATGTTTATAACAAAAAAACAAGGAAAAGCTCCATTTATCTTTTGGGGAATATTTATTCTTCTTTGTGCTCTTTGTATAACGTTATATTATGTTAATAAAGACAATAAAAATAATCTTATTGAAGTAAGTCATTATATTTCGCCATCCTCTTCTACTCGTGTTAATAGTTAGCAAATTTTCTTATTCTCATACAGACATTTGCCTTAAATCTTGTTAAGATTGCTGGCTAGTTATTTTGTAAAATGGTTAAATATGTATGAGTCATCAAGATTTACCAATTGTTAGACGAGAATCAACCCGAATTTATGTCGGCAATGTTCCTATTGGTAACGGAGCTCCGATTGCAGTTCAATCAATGACAAATACTCGAACCACAGATGTAGAAAAAACAGTAGCCCAAATTCAAGCACTTGAACGTGTTGGTGTAGATATTGTGCGGGTTTCCATACCTACAATGGATGCAGCTGAAGCTTTTAAATTTATTAAGCAGCAGGCAAAAGTTCCACTCATTGCCGATATTCATTTTGATTATCGTATTGCATTAAAGGTTGCCGAATATGGCGTTGATTGCTTAAGAATTAATCCTGGCAATATAGGTAATGAATCAAGAATTCGAGCTGTTGTTGATTGCGCTAAAGATAAAAATATCCCGATACGAATCGGTGTTAATTCTGGTTCTCTTGAAAAAGATATTCAAGAAAAATATGGTGAACCTACTCCAAAAGCGATAGTTGAATCAGCGATGCGCCATGTCGATATACTTAACCGACTTAATTTCGAACAGTTTAAAGTTAGTGTAAAAGCATCTGATGTGTTTACTGCAGTTGATGCTTATCGATTGTTAGCTAAGCAAATAAAGCAACCATTGCATCTAGGTATAACTGAAGCAGGTGGTGTTCGAAGTGGTGCTATTAAATCGGCCATTGGATTGGGATTATTGTTATCAGAAGGTATTGGCGATACACTTCGAGTTTCCTTAGCGGCTGACCCAACAGAAGAAGTGAAAGTTGGATTTGATATTTTAAAATCGCTGCGTATACGGTCTCGTGGTATTAATTTTATTGTGTGTCCAACCTGTTCTCGCCAAGAGTTTGATGTGATTAATACAGTCAATACATTAGAACAGCGATTAGAAGATATTATTACGCCAATGGATGTATCAATTATTGGCTGTGTGGTTAACGGTCCTGGGGAGGCATTAGCTTCAACTATGGGCGTTGCTGGCGGTCATAACAAAAGTGGTTTTTATGAAGATGGTGTACGTATTGGCCGTATTGATAATGAACAAATGATTGATAAATTAGAAGCTAAAATTCGTGCTAAAGCATTAATATTGAAAAACAGAATTGCAGCAACTGAATTATAATTTTATTAGATAGCGAATAAATAAATGACAGAGAAAAAGATCCAATCTATACGAGGAATGAACGATTTACTCCCAACAGATAGTGCAAGTTGGCAACAGATTGAAAAAATCGTTAAAGGTGTACTAAATAGTTATGGCTACAACGAAATTAGAACGCCTATTGTTGAAGATACTGCGCTATTTAAACGGGCGGTCGGAGAAGTCACCGATATTGTTGAAAAAGAGATGTATACTTTCAATGATCGAAATGATGAAAGCATCACTTTACGCCCAGAAATTACCGCAGGTTGTGTTCGAGCAGGAATTGAACACGGTCTTTTTTATAATCAAGAACAACGCCTTTGGTATTTAGGACCAGCTTTTCGTTATGAAAAACCACAAAAAGGGCGCTATCGTCAATTTCATCAATTTGGTGTTGAAGTCTTTGGGCTTGAAGGGCCAAATATTGATGCTGAGCTTATTTTATTAACGGCTCGTTTTTGGAAAGCCCTTGGTATTGAACAGCATACTTCTCTTGAACTTAATTCAATTGGTTCGCTTGAAGCAAGAGCCAATTATCGAAATGCGTTGGTTGCTTTTCTTGAGCAACATAAAGGTAAATTAGATGAAGACTGTTTACGTAGAATGTATACTAACCCATTGCGCGTACTTGATTCAAAAAATCCAGTTGTTCAAGAGTTGCTGAATCAAGCTCCAAAATTGTTTGATTATTTAGATGAAGAATCTAAAATTCACTTCGAAAGCTTATGCCGACTATTGGATAATGCTGGAATAGAATATAATATTAATCAAAGATTAGTACGCGGTTTAGATTACTATAATCGAACAGTTTTTGAATGGGTAACTAACAGCCTAGGGGCACAGGGAACAGTTTGTGGTGGTGGTCGCTATGATGGTCTTGTAGGCCAACTTGGCGGGCAACCAACACCAGCAGTTGGTTTTGCAATGGGGGTTGAGCGTTTAGTGCTATTAGTGCAAGCGGTTAATCCATCATTTTATTGTGATAATTCGATTGATATTTATATGATTTCATCTGGTGATGAAAAGACCATATCAGCTGCTCAAAGTGTTGCAGAGCAATTACGTGATGGTTTTCCTGATTGGCGAATCATGACAAATTATGGTAGCAGTAATTTTAAGAAACAATTTACCAAAGCAGATAAATTAGGTGCTAAGATAGCAGTTATTATTGGTGAAAATGAATTAGCTAATCAAACAGTAATGATTAAAAATTTACAAACAGGCGAACAATTTGAAGTGGCACAAGCAGATATTATCCAAACTTGTTTGTCTATTAAGTAAAGGAAATAGGAGAAAAACGTGAGTCATCAGTTATCCAGTGAAGAACAAATTGAAGAGATAAAAGGTTTTTTTGCTAAAACATGGAAAATTATGGTTGCCATTATTGTGATTGGATTATTGGCCTTTTATGGCTGGCGTTATTGGCAATCATATAAAGTTGAAAAGGCGATAGCATCATCAGATAAGTATGAACAATTAATTGCTCAATTAGATGATAATAAACCAGATTCTGTTAATGAATTAGTATCTTTTGCTAAAAACAATGATACTATTTATAGCGTGTTTGCTAATTTGCGTGCAGCAAAATTTTATGTTGAGGTATTAAAAGATTATTCTGGAGCTCAATCTTTGTTAGTTGATGCATTAAAGAAAACTGATTCAGAGCCTGTGAAAGCGATTACCAATATTCGTATAGCACACTTACAGTATCAACAAGGTCAATATCAAGAAAGTCTAACATCTTTAGGTAATGTAACTAATGAAAGTTGGGGTGCTGTAATTAATGATCTCCGCGGTGATGTGCTTGTAAAAATGACTCGTTATGCTGACGCAGTTAGTGCTTATAATGTTGCTTTGACTTCTTCACCAACTAAAGATTTAGAAGAAAGTATTAAAATGAAGTTGAACCAAGCTGAATATTTAAAAGCAAAACAACAAGTTGAACAAGAAGCTTTAGCTACTAAAGAAAAGGCAGAAAAAGAGGCTCAGGCAGCCAAAGAAAAAGCAGAGCAAGAAGCTAAAGCGAAACAAGCTGCATCTGAAGAAAGTAAAAATTAATTTATCCTGCTATAAGGGTCTATACAATGAAGTTATCAAAATATCTTTTTGTTGGTGTTTTTGTTTTTTCACTAGCTGGGTGTTCTTTATTCGGTAAAGAAGATGAGATTGTACAAATTGCACCGTCACCGAAAGTAGATAATCAATTTTCTATCCAACAAGTATGGAAAAATAGTACTGCTGGTAATACTCATATTTATTCATTATTAGGTCCGATTAATTATGATAATGCTATCTATGTAGCGAGTCGTAGTGGACAAGTTAAGGCAATTGATTTATCAAGCGGTAATACTATATGGGATGCTAATTTATCTAAAAGTACACTTTTCAGTAGTAAAACTGCACTATTTTCAGGTGGTGTAAGTGCTGATGATAAATATGTCTATGTAGGTAGTGAACGTGCCATTGTCTATGCGTTAGATCGTCTCAACGGTAAAGTTGTTTGGGAAAAAGCAGTGAAAGGGGAAGTACTTGCTCGCCCGGTATCTTCTGATAATAAATTAATAATTCATACTGCTAATGGTGTTCTTCAAGGTATTAATCGTGACACTGGTGATTATTTGTGGGATGTTTCCTTCGAAGTTCCAACATTATCAATAAGAGGTAACTCTACACCCACTATCGCTCATGGTGCAGCAATCGTTGGTGATGATAATGGTCGAGTAAATGCTTACTATATTAATGATGGCCAATTAATTTGGCAGCAACGCATTTCACAGCCATCAGGCTCTACAGAAATAGCAAAATTGAATGATGTTGATTCTACTCCGGTAGTTGAAGGTAATTTAGTTTATTCTGTTGGTTATAATGGTAGTGTTGTTGCGCTTGATTTAAGTAATGGTCAGACTGTTTGGCGTAAAGTACTAGGATCTATTCATAGCTTTGCTGTTGATACCGATAGATTGTTTGTTATTGATCAGGATGACAATGTTCGAGCCATCGCTAAGAGTGGTGGCGGAGAACTTTGGACTCAGTCAAACTTTACTCATCGTTTGTTAACTGATCCTGTCATCTACCAAAATTATGTCGTGTTTGGTGATTTTGAAGGTTACCTATATTGGTTAAATGCTGAAAGTGGTGAACTTGTTGCTAAAACACAAGTGAGTAGTAGCGGATTAATATCTAAACCATTAGTTGTAAGCAATAAGTTAATTGTCCAAGCTAAAAATGGTGATATTTACGCCTTTACAAAGAATTAAAGTAATCTAGAGAAGAAACATGGTACCTGTTGTAGCGCTTGTTGGTCGTCCAAATGTTGGAAAGTCGACTCTATTTAATCGGTTAACACGAACTCGAGATGCCTTAGTGGCTGACTTTCCTGGATTAACTCGTGATCGTAAATATGGAAGAGCTGAGATCAAGGGTCATGAATATATCTTGATTGATACTGGTGGTATTGATGGAACAGAAGATGGGGTTGAAAGCTTTATGGCTGAGCAATCTCTGCAAGCAATAGAAGAAGCTGATATTGTTCTTTTCTTAGTTGATGCTAGAGCTGGTACAATGCCAGCCGATCATACTATTGCAAAACATCTCCGTTCTCGCGATAAAGCTACTTTTTTAGTAGTCAATAAAATTGATGGTATTGATGCCGATACTGCGATTTCTGATTTTTATGGTTTAGGATTGGGAGAAATTCATCCAATTGCAGCTAGTCATGGTCGTGGTGTAAGTTCATTAATTGAAACTGTATTAGATCCTATTTTCCAGTTCGATAATAACTCAGATGATAATCAACAATTAGATGATCTAACTGAATTATGTGATGATTTTGTTGATGAAACAGAATCATTAATCAATCAACCTATCAAAGTTGCTATTGTTGGCCGACCAAATGTTGGTAAGTCAACACTAACTAATCGAATTTTAGGTGAAGAGCGAGTTGTTGTATATGATATGCCAGGGACAACTCGAGACAGTATCTATATACCAATGAATCGAGATGAACGTGAGTATATCTTGATTGATACGGCTGGTGTACGTAAACGAGGAAAAGTTACTGAAAAAGTTGAAAAATTTTCAGTTATTAAAACGTTACAAGCAATTGAAGATGCTAATGTAGTTATTTTAGTTATTGATGCCAGAGAAGGTGTATCCGATCAAGACTTATCATTGCTTGGTTTTATTATTAATAGTGGGCGCTCACTTGTAATAGCCGTTAATAAATGGGATGGTTTATCACAAGATATCAAAGAGCAAGTTAAAACGACATTAGATGATAGATTAGATTTTATTGATTTTGCTCGTGTGCACTTTATTTCTGCGTTGCATGGTAGTGGTGTTGGTAACTTATTTGATTCGATTCAAGAAGCATATGATTGTGCAACACGTCGCGTTAATACCGCATTATTAACCAAGATTATGCAAATGGCACAAGATGACCATCAGCCGCCTTTAGTTCGAGGGCGACGTGTTAAACTAAAATATGCACATGCTGGTGGTTATAATCCACCAATTGTTGTGATTCATGGTAATCAAGTAGAAGATCTACCAGATTCTTATAAACGTTATTTGATGAACTATTTTAGACGATCACTAAAAATCATGGGGTCACCAATTCGAATTCAGTTTAAAGAAGGGGCTAACCCATTCGAAGGTAGAAAAAATACTTTAACTGCATCACAGCAACGTAAACGTCGTCGATTAATGAAGCATGTAAGAGGGCGAAATTAATTTATGTCAGGAAAATTAATAAATGATTCTGGGAAAGAAGGCCTTTGTCCAAAGTGTCATCATAAAATGAGTGTTGTTTCACCACAGAATTTTAATTGTCCTCATTGTAAGCAACATTATCTTGAACAGTATATTTGCCCGACTTGTTTGCAAAAAGCTCAAATGATCAAAGGTTGTGGAGCGGTTAACTATATTTGCCCAACTGATGGTTTGATATCCAGCAGTAAGGTGATATTTCATTACTTACCAGAATAGAAGCTTTATTTATATTAAAGCCATAAGAGGTTATTTTATGCGAATTATTTTATTAGGAGCACCAGGAGCAGGAAAGGGAACACAAGCACAATTTATTATGCAAAAATATGGTATTCCTCAAATTTCAACTGGTGATATGTTGCGAGCAGCAGTAAAAGCTGGTAGTCCACTTGGTTTACAAGCTAAGGAGTTAATGGATGCCGGTAAACTAGTTACCGATGAACTCGTTATTGCATTAGTTAAAGAACGTATTGCACAAAGCGATTGCGCTAATGGCTTTTTGCTAGATGGCTTCCCTCGCACGGTTCCACAAGCAGATGCAATGAAAACAGCTGGCATAAATGTTGACTATGTGCTTGAATTTGATGTACCAGACGCAGTGATTATTGATCGCATGAGTGGGCGCCGAATTCATGCTCCTTCAGGTCGTGTTTATCACATTCGCCATAATCCACCAAAGGTGGAAAATGTTGATGATGTGACTGGTGAACCACTTACTATTCGCAAAGATGATAACGAAGAAATCGTTCGTAAACGCCTTGTTGAATATCACGAATTGACTAAACCACTAATTAGTTATTATCAGCATGAAGCCAAAGAAGGGCGGACACAATATTTCTGTATCGATGGAACGCAAATTGTAACTGAAGTAACAAAAGAATTAGTGAAAATTTTAGGATAATTTGTTTTTTTATTAAAAGCGCAAGGCAGTTAACACTATCTTGCGTTTTATTATCTCGAATGAATTTATGTCACTACTTATACAACACTAATTTGAAAATCGTAATAAAATACATTGATTCTATAATATTTTCTAATTAATTCTTTTGTTATAATAAAGATGAATCTTTACTAAAATAACACTGGCAGAGTATTGATTTTATTTAATTTTAATCGTGTAACAGAAAGCCTTATCTATACCGATAAGACTTTCAATTTTTAGCAAAAAGTAAAACACTATAAAACCATTCTTACAATATCGATTTCGCCTAATTCTTTATAAAGACTTTCGACCTGATCGATATGCGTTGCATTAATGGTAATTGATACAGAATGATAATTACCTTTACTACTAGGTTTGATTGATGGCGTATAATCGCCAGGAGCATGGCGTTGAATCACTGATACCACTTTGTCTACAAGCTCTGGTTTTGCTTCTCCCATTACTTTATAGGTAAAAGAGCATGGGAACTCTAATAACTCATTTAATTTTGTTTTTTGCATAATTTTATTTTTCTCGTTTATTTGGTTTGGTGTATCGTTACGACTACCAAGAATAAACACTATATATAGGCAGTTTACTATTCTTCAAGTAACAAATAATAAACATTGCTTTTTAAAGTATATATTTTGATCTATGATAGAAATTATAACATAGTGTAATTAACGTATCTTGCTATTTACTAATAAGGCTAAAATAACATGTCATCTAAATCCAATAATAAAGAACCTTTTGGTACATTATTAGGGTATGCGCCAGGTGGCGTTGCCATTTATTCATCTGATTATGAAACTTTAGATCAAAAGCAATACCCTAATGATGCATCTTTTCGTAGTTATTCTGGTTATGAATATATGGGATATAAATGGCAATGCGTTGAATTTGCAAGGCGATTTTTATTTTTAAACTATGGTATTGTTTTTACAGATGTTGGTATGGCGCATGAAATTTTTTCACTACGTTTTCTAAGGAAAGTTGTTAATGAAGCGATTTTACCTTTGCAAGCTTTTGCAAACGGAAGCAAAAAAAAGCCCGAGGCTGGTGCGTTACTTGTTTGGGATGATGGTGGTTTTTTTGACCGTACAGGTCATGTAGCTATCATTACTGAAGTATTTAAAGATAAAGTACGGATAGCAGAACAAAATGTCATACATAAGCGTTTACCAATTGGGCAGCAATGGACTCGTGAACTTAAAATGACAGTGACCAGTGACGGTTACCAATTACATGACTCGTTTGATGATACGAAAATCTTAGGGTGGATGATTCAAACTGACAAGACTGAATATAGTTTACCGCAACCTAAAATTCCTAAACCGTTACTTGAAATTCATAGCGCGCATATTGAAAACCAAGGTCAATTTGATAAAAATTGGTTAAATGAATCAGATCCATTAGAAAGTGCGTATGTTTCAGCGACAGGTCATGCTATTAGTCATGATGATCACTATCGCTATTTCACTATTTCTGAAAGTGCCGAACAAGAGCTTATTCGCGCAACCAATGAATTACATTTAATGTATTTGCATGCCACAGATAAAGTATTAAAGGACGATAACTTATTACTTAATTTTAATATCCCAGAAATATTATGGCCAAGATTAAGACTTTCATGGCAGCAGCGCCGTTACCAAATGATTACTGGGCGGTTAGATTTTTGTATGGATGAACGAGGCTTTAAAGTCTATGAATATAATGCTGATTCTGCTTCTTGCCATACTGAAGCAGGTCATATTTTGCAAAAATGGGCTATTCAAGCTGGACTGAATATAGGAATCAATCCTAGTAGTGGTTTACTTAATTCTTTAGCTAACTGTTGGAAGCATAGTGATGCTCAATCTTTTGTTCATATTATGCAAGATAATGATAGTGAAGAAAATTATCATGCATTATTTATGCAAACAGCACTTACTCAAGCTGGATTTAATAGCAAGATTTTACGAGGGCTTACTGGACTAAGATGGGATAAACGTGGTCGACTTGTTGATGATGAAGATCGCCAAGTAACTTGTGTTTGGAAGACATGGGCTTGGGAAACAGTATTAGAGCAACTTCGAGAAGAAAGCGAGGCACAAATTGCAGGGTTACCAATTCGTACATGGCATCCTGAAAATTCAGTTAGATTGCTCGATGTACTTTTGCGACCGGAAGTCTCTGTTTTCGAACCACTGTGGACGGTTATTACAAGTAATAAAGCTATTTTACCCGTATTATGGTCTTTATTTCCTAATCATCGTTACCTATTAGAGTCTACATTTGAACTCAATGAAAGCCTAATTAAAAAAGGTTATGCAATAAAACCAATAGCTGGACGCCGTGGTAGTGATATTCAATTAGTGAATAATCAAGAACAGATCCTTGATAAAACAGTAGGACGATTTGCTAAACAAGAAAATATTTACCAAGAACTATGGTGCTTACCGAAAGTCGAAGATCGTTATCTACAGTTATGTACTTTTACTGTTGGTGGACATTATGGTGGGACTTGCTTACGCTCCGATCCTTCTTTAGTTATAAAAGGTGAAAGCGATATGCAACCATTACGAGTATTAACAGATGATGAGTTTTTAAAATAATTTTGTAAAAAAACTTTCAGGTAAATAGGCGTTTTAATATAAAATTTAGTTCATCATTTCTCAATGCTCCCCCGTATTGGTTACAGAATGTGGTCTTTGAATAGATATATGTATCATCCCTGATATTCTTCTTTTCAAGGCCACCATTACTTTGTTCTTATGTTAGAATTTTTTTCAGATAAATTTTTCTGCCAGTATTTGGTTTTAATACGCTGTTTATGGTTCGCTCTAGAAAAAAAAGCACAAGCTTGCCAAACATCCCATGTTTGACATGCTAACTTTACTTCGACACATTCTGACGTAGTAAAAAGACAGCCATATTAATTTTGAGTGTTATGAGAGTTTATTTTTTCTTATAAAATGGTTCAGATAGAGTATTGATTTTATTTTTAAATTAAATAGTTATAATGTATTATTGAGGAATAGATAATATTATAGTTAATTGTAGTAGCTCAGATTTAATTTGACAGACACTTATTACTCATTGGTCTTCATTTCAACAAAATGCGTGTCCGATGCGCAAAATAAATTATCCAACATTACGTTATAAAAATCACTTTGCTCATAGTCAAAAAATAAAGCCTATGCTAGACTGAACCAAACTCTGAAGCTTTTTTACCTAAGTGACATTTTCATATGGTGGATTAGCCGCGGTATAACGCAGAAATGGTTATGCTTCCCGATTTGGATAAGGTGTTTAATGTATATATGCAATTAGTTGATAATTATCAGCGTCGATTTCAATATCTGCGTTTGTCGATTACCGAGCTGTGTAATTTTCAGTGTCAGTACTGTTTACCACGTGGTTACCAGCCTAACAAGAAACATAAATTTTTGTCGCTCAGTGAAATTAATCATGTTGTGGCAACATTTACTGATCTCGGTGTACGCAAAATTCGATTAACTGGTGGCGAGCCTACTTTGCGTGGCGATTTTATTGATATCTTATCGCTCATATCCTCCTATCCCAGCGTGAAAGAACTCGCTATTACGACCAATGGTTCGCGTTTATTAAAAAATATTCACTATTGGCATCAAGCTGGTTTAAATGCGATTAATATTAGTATTGATAGTTTTTCTCCCCATTTATTTAAATTAATTACTGGTCAAGATAAGCTTAAAGAATTACTGCATTGTGTTGATAAATCGTTAGAAGTAGGTATAAAAAAAGTCAAAATTAACACCGTTTTGATGAAAAATATGAATGATAATTTAAATGATTATTTGTTATGGATTAAAAATATTCCAGTAGAGTTGCGTTTTATTGAACTTATGGAAACAGGCGAAAGCAATGATATATTTAATCGTTATCACTTGTCTGGTAGTTTTATTGAAACACAATTAATTGCGCAGGGGTGGGAGTTACAACCCAAAAAAACATTATCAGGTCCTGCTAAGATTTATGTGCACAGCGATTATCAAGGAAAAATTGGTTTGATTATGCCCTATTCAAAAGATTTTTGTAAAAGTTGCAATCGATTACGTGTATCATCTATCGGTAAGTTACATTACTGCCTATTTGGTGATGCGGCGGTTGATTTACGTGATTTGTTGGAAAGCTCAGAACAGAAACAACAATTAAAAGCAAAAATTCTTGCTTCATTAATGATTAAACCAGAAAAGCATTTGTTACATGATCATCGTGTAGGGATCACCCCTAATTTATCTTATATCGGTGGATAATTGGCTGTTCTGTTTTGGGACATTGTCAATTTGCCAATGTTGTATAGCCCAATCTAGTAACTGTTTTTGAGTGGCGTCTTGCCAATCTTCTGGCACATATTGTCCTAGAAACTGTAAAGCCTGGACGGTTAACGCTTTAAAATTTTTTAAATCAATCGGACTAGCATGATTTTGTTTTGATAGTTTATTGCCATTTTTATCTAATACTAGTGGTAAATGGCTGTAACTTGGCACAGAAAAACCAAGCAGTTGATATAGTGAGATTTGTTTTGCAGTAACAGGTAAAAGATCCGCGCCACGAACAATTTCGGTAATTCCTTGTTCATGATCGTCTAAAACTACCACTAAGTTATAGGCAGATAAGCCGTCTTTGCGGTGAATAATAAAATCTTCTTGCGCACTTGCTTTTTCAACTGTTTGTAAACCACGAATCTGATCTTTAAATTGAAAAATAGGATTATTTTGTTTTAAACGTACAGCAACTTGTTGCTTATTATTGATAGATAAATATCGTTCACGACAAAAGTTATCGTAAATACCATTTGTTAGGTTTTGAATTCGTTGTCTAGTACAGTCACAATAATAGGCTTGTTGTTTATCTATAAGTGTTTTTAAAACAGTGCGGTAACGCTCACTGCAAGATGATTGATACAAGACTGTATCATCCCAATATAAATTAAGCGCTTCAAGCGTTTTTAATATAAGTGATGATGCCCCTTTGATTTCTCGTGGTGGGTCGATATCTTCGATACGGACAAGCCATTTACCACGACAAGATTTAGCTTGGAGATAACTACCAAGAGCCGTTACCAACGAACCGAAATGTAATGGCCCGGATGGCGAAGGGGCAAAACGACCGATATAATGCATAGGTCTGATTTGGAATGATAGATAAAACTGGGATCACATACCCATTTGTTTTTCGCGAAGTTCAGCAAGCGTTTTGCAATCAATACATAAATCGGCTGTTGGCCTTGCTTCTAAACGGCGGATTCCAATTTCAACACCACAAGATTCACAATAACCAAAATCGTCTGATTCGATTTTCTTTAACGTTTTTTCAATTTTTTTGATGAGTCTTCTTTCTCTATCTCTAGCGCGTAATTCAAGGCTGAATTCTTCTTCTTGTGTTGCTCGGTCAGCCGGATCTGGAAAGTTCGCTGCTTCATCTTGCATATGTGTAACTGTTTTTCCCATTTCACCTTGTAGCTGTGTTAGCCAAGCTTCTAAAATAAGTTTGAAATGTTTCAATTGCTTAGGGTTCATGTACTCCTCATCTTTTGCCTCTTTATAAGGCTCAAGCCCAGCAATTGAAAGCAGGCTAAGAGAAGATGTATTTACTTTTTGTTCCTTTTTCACTGCAATCCCCTTAAGTAAAGATTATTTGAAAGCGCTAAACTATAGCAATAATTCAGCCTTTGGCAAATTTTTTTTATCATTTTTATAATTAAAAAATAAAAAAAATAGTACAACTATATGTTATTAATAAAGATAATTACTTATTCCACTTTTTTAATCCATTTTCAGAACATTTAGCTACTAAATCGTACAATTTGTCATTATCGGGGAAAATAAGTTCAGGACTGATATCAAATAGTGGATAGAGGACAAATTCTCTATTTTTCATATGATAATGAGGGATAGTAAGTCTTTCATTATTAATAACTAAGTCATCATAAAGTAAAATATCTAAATCTAGGGTTCTAGCACCCCAACGATTATCTTTGCGTACGCGTCCTTGTGCTTTTTCAATTACTTGTAGTTCATCAAGCAATGCTATAGGTGATAAGCTTGTCGTCAGTTTAATTACTGCATTAAGATAATCATTTTGATCTTGTGGTCCTAAGGGCTTACTTCGGTAAAATGGTGAAATATCTACCACTTTTGTGCTAGGCAAACAGCGTAATGATTCAATAGCACGATTAGCTTGTGCAAACGGATCTTCAAGGTTGCTCCCTAAAGCAACATAACAAATTGACATAATTAGACTTATTTTTTGTGATGTTAAGTACAATTTAATGGCAATATCTTAGCACATAAAACAATTGCCAAGAATAATTATATAAATAGATTCATACTTATGACTTTGTGTTATAAAAATATAACCATATAATCTTTAACTTTTTATTTATTTTTCATTATGTTACTTATGGTAAAGCAAATTATTTTATTAAATGGTTATTTTTATTACTTATTGTATTTATTGAGAATATAAAATGAATTTAGGTCAACAATTAAGTATTTTAATAAAAAATACTTCAATAATCAGTGATCCTCAAGTTATTGATTGTGCTATCAAGGGTATAACCGATTATTTTGCTTGTAGTTTACAAGCTTGTCAGAAAGATGATGTTCATAAATTACTAGCATGGATAGCAGATGAGGGTGGAAATACTAGAGCTTTGCTGATTGGTCAAAAAAAGTTAGTTACGGCAAGGCAAGCAGCACTTTTTAATGGCTTCCAAGCGCATTGTTTAGATTATGATGATGTACATTCAGATGTTAGAGGCCACCCCTCAGCCGTTATTTTATCCGCTCTTATTGCTAGTGTTCGATTAGATAGTATTGAACAAAAGGTTGATAGTCGACGTTTTTTAACGGCTTATGTTATTGGTATCGAAGTGATGGCTTTGTTGGGTAAAAGTGTTAATCCACAGCATTATGAAAAAGGTTGGCATGCAACTATTACTTTGGGTGGAATTGCCGCCACTGCTGCTATTTGTTATCTCTATGATGAACCTTTTTTATCACAGGCATTAACATTAGCAGCTACACAAGCATCAGGAATGCGTTTGTTAATGGGTACTCCGATCAAATTTTTACATGCAGGATTAGCAGCACAGCATGCTGTACAATCCGTTGAATGGTTAAGAGCTGGTATACATGCCGATCAGGATTTTTTAGATGATAAATTAGGTTTTTTGGCTATTTATGGGCAAGGTAATACACATTTTGATTTAAGTCATTGGGGTAAAACTTGGAAGATTGTGGATCCCGGATTATGGTTTAAAAATTATTCTTATTGTTCAGCTGCTGCTTATATTGCTGATGCGGGTCAATTACTTTACCAAAATCTTAGCTTTGAATTTGATAATATTAATAATATTGTTATTTATTTTGCACCGCCAAATAGTGATGCTGCACTGATATATAAAACCCCTTCATTGGCGCAGCAAGGACGTTTTTCGGCTGAATATGTTTTAGCATTAACTCTTTTAGGATTGCCACTTGGTTTTGAGCAGTTTTCATCACAACCTATTTCAAATGCAATAAAACAATTAATGCAGAAGATGAAACGAAGTTATCAAACGCATCTTACGCCACATCCCGAAGCTTATAATGGGCGTTATGTAATTATTGATATTTTTCTTAAAAATGGTAAAAAGATAAGTCAGTGTATTGATATTCCCAAAGGTTCTCCTAAAAACCCATATAGCCAAACTGAAATGTCGTTAAAATTGCATTCAGCGATTAAAGATCAAGCTAAAACAGAGCAATTATTAACAGATATTCATAAACTAGCAAAAGGTTTAGATTTTCGTCAATTTCTATTATCTTATTTATTTACTCTTTAAATATTAAATTATTATCATTAGTTAATATAGTTTTTAACTAAATTTCAAAATCAATTTCGTCAGTTAGCTGGCGTAAAAATCGTTGCGTAATTTCATTTTGAGGATTATCGATGACTGATTTTGCTGATCCCTCTTCGATAATCATTCCTTCAGCCATAAAGATAATTCTATCTGCAACGTACTTAGCGAACTCCATTTCATGAGTTACTATAATCATAGTAATACGTTCTTTTGCTAGCTGTAGCATGACTTGCAATACTTCGTGTACTCGCTCAGGATCGAGTGCAGAAGTCGGTTCATCAAATAATAATACATTTGGTTTAACAGCTAAAGCTCTTGCAATTGCAACACGTTGTTGTTGACCACCCGATAAAGTGATGGGATATTGTGTTGCATATGGCAACATACCGACTCGTTCTAATAATGATAATCCTTGTTGTTTTGCTTTGGTTTTATCCATTTTTTGACCAACAATTAATGGATAAGTTATATTTTCTAATGCTGTTTTATTTTTAAATAAATTATAGTGTTGGAAAACCATAGCGGACTGTTTTCGTAAGTTGCTTTCTTCTTTAATACTATAATGCTTACTATTAAGTGATACAGTTCCTATTTTGATAGTGCCAGTATTTGGTTTTTCTAGTAAATTTAAACAACGTAACAGAGTTGATTTTCCTGAGCCTGATGGGCCAATAATGGCAACAATTTCACCTTGTTTTATATTTAAGTTGATGTCCTTTAATACTTCATTATTTGCAAAACGTTTAGATAAATGCGAAATAGAAATCATAACCTTACTCCTTAACGATGATAAGGTATACTGAGCTTTTGCTCTAATTGTTTTTGTATCCAAGAATAGACAACAACAGTTAACCAGTAAACAATACCTACAGCTAGATAGGTTTCGAAGTAGAGGAATGAGTTAGCAGTTAACATTTTCCCCGATGCTAATAGTTCTTGCACGCCAACAAAAAAGGCAACAGATGAATCTTTAAGTAATGAAATGAACATATTACCGGCGTTTGGTAGAGCATTGACCATAGCTTGTGGTAGTATAATACCCCGATAAACTTGTATTTTACTTAAACCAACGGTTATTCCTGCCTCTTTCTGACCCTGATCAACGGACTTTAAACTTGCTCGGAAAATTTCAGCTAAATAGGACGAATATTTTAAACTGAAGCAGATAATGGCTGCTGTTGTAGCGCCCATTTGTTTTAAAATAGGAAAAATTTGTGGTAATCCGTAATAAATAATAAACAGTAAAACAACAGAAGGTATTCCTCGAAACAGTGAAATAAACAGTGCAAAAAACGAATCGATAATGATTATTTTATTGCTACGTAATAGTGCAATCGCAAGTCCAAATATAATGGCAAACATAATCGATATGATGGTAATAAAAAGTGTAACTGGCAGATAAGGTAATATCTGCGGAAACACACTTAAAAAATAGTTTACATTAAAATTCATAGGGTAATATCTTCACCAAAATATTTAATTGCAAGGTTTTTCAATGTGCCATTGGTGCGTAACTTTTCGATGGCTTGATTGAATTTTTCACGTAGTGCTTGACCTTTTTCATCTTTACTAAATGGAAAAGCAACTTGCTCAATAGTAATTGGCTCACCTACTAATTTAAACGGTAGGTTTTTACGCTTAATTTCAGCCAGTAATATTGGCTTAGAATTGACATAACCATCAACTCGTCGATACTCCGTGTCATACATTGCACCATCTCGTGTTTCATAGGTTTTGATTGTTATTTCGTTGTTAGGAAAGGCTTTTTTTAGATTGTTTATATGATTTGAGCCTAGCACACCGGCAATGGTTTTACCTTTAAAATCAGATAATTGCTTGATATCGTTGTTATCTTTGTGGGTAACAACTTGGCTACCGTAAAGGCTATAGGTATTGGAAAAATCATATTTGGCTTGACGAGCAACTGTAACCGCAACTGCATTGGCAATAGTATCTAAACGCCCTGAATCAAATTGCCCCATCAAGCCACCAAATTCAGCAATGATCCATTCGACTTTATAGCCTAATTCGTTAGCAATTGCTTCAGTAACTTCAACATCAAATCCGACTAAATTGCCATCTTGTTTATAACCGTTTGGATAGCTTTGTCCTGTGGAGCCCACTTTAATGACATTTTGCTCTGTTACTTGGTGATTGGATTTATTATCACAACCAATTAAGGCTAGGCTAGTTAATAAAAGAGCGGACAGTAACTTGCTTATTTTTTTCATTGTTTATTACTCCTTTTTTCCATTCGGTATAGTTTTTATGATTTAAGATTTTTTCAAAATAAAGCGTGGTATGATCGAGTGTTAAATTAGCTTCCCCTATTTTTTTATAGCCTCTATTAATATAAGTTTGGGCAAGCCATGGATGATTTGCAGCAGTGCCTAACGTGACAGCAGGTAATTTTAGTTGGTTAATTAGAATTTGCTGTTCAACAAAATTCCATAATGTATTACCATAACCTTTGCCTTTATATTGTGGCGCTGTTGCAAACCAACCTAAATGTGGTAACCCATAAGGTCCAGGGTTATTGCCCCACGGAAAGCGAATACTTAAGGTTGATAGTAGATCACCTTCTTTTTCTAATAGATACACGGCATTCGAATTAATATGGTCAGCAATTTGTGATTGCGTGACTGTTGCTGCGGCAAAATGGATGCCTAATTGAGTGGTAGTTTGATAAGCACTATGCAATAGCGCCTGATAAGCCGGAATGTCTTTATGAGTGATTAAGCGAAAGCTCATGCTAATACTCCACACTGTTCAGCATATTGAATAACTTGTGCTACTTTTTCCGGTGCAGAGCCAATATAGCTAATTGGATCTAACCAAGCATCAAGTTCGGATTCGGTGAATTCTTTATTTAAACGTGGTTCTTCTAATAATATATCTTTAAATGGTCGATTTTGTTCAAATGCTTTCATGGCGCTTTGGTAAACTAAATTATGTGCAGTTTGTTTACCTAATCGTTTGCCGATTTCAAACATCACTTTTTCAGATAGTAGTAAACCATTTTGTAGTGATAAATTGGTCAACATTTTGTCAGCATTGACTTTAAGTCCTTTAAGTACTGCAAGTGCTGTGTGTAATTGCGCTGAAATATAGAGATTAATTTCTGGTAGTGCGATCCATTCGGCTCGCCAACTCATGGCATCGCGCTCATGTTCAACTTTCATTGATTCGTGAATTAACGCGACGCTTTTTAAAAGTGGAGCTGTCAAACTGGCTAAACCTTCTAATGCCGCTGGGTTGCGTTTATGTGGCATGGTAGTTGAGCCTATTTTACCTTCCGAGAACGGTTCTTCAACTTCGTTAATTTCGGTACGCATTAAGTTGTAAAATTCATTGCCTATTTTACCTAATGTGCCACTAATTAGCGCAATGACTGATGCATATTCAGAAAAACGGTCACGAGCTGCTTGCCAACCGATATTAGGGATATTAAGTCCCAGTATTGTTAAAGCACGAGTTTCAATTTGTGGTCCTAACTTGCCCATTGAGGCATAAGTACAAATTGCACCACTAATATTACCGACTAATACTCGTTGTTTGATTTCACTTAAACGTTGTAAGTGCCGAATAAATTCATCTAACCATACGGCAAGTTTAAAACCAAAGGTTGTGGGGAGTGCCTGCATGCCATGGGTTCGTCCAACCATGGGTAAATACTGATACTTTTTGGCTAAACGTTTTAGTTCTAGTGCCACTAGTTTGCTATCACGTTCAATTACAGTAAAAGATTGTTTTAATTGTAAAACAGTTGCAGTATCGACGATATCTTGTGTGGTTGCGCCGTAATGAATATATTGACCTGCATCACCGACTTGTTTTTGCAGTGCATTAATTGTTGACATTAATGAATGTTTGGCTTTAGCTGCTTCTTCGGCAATTTGTTCAATTGATAATTTAGAAGCATCGGCTTTGGAAATGATTGAATTGGCTGATTCAATTGGAATAACACCTAACTTACCTTCCGCTTTAGCTAAAGCAACTTCGACATCCACCTGTTTTTGCAAGCGATTTGTCTCTGACCAAATTGCTCTCATTTCATTAGTACCAAAGTTATTGCCCAAAATTAAAAAATCTAAAATATGTGACACCACCAAACTATCCTCAATAATTGTTACTATCCTACTAAATAATTATTAGTAATTATTGGAGTATCGTCTAATAATCTGTTTTTCTATTGATATAATCAAATGGAATAAGATATTAATAAGAGAGGGAGGAGGTGTAAGTAATCATTAGGATACTTTTTGATTAATAAGGATATGTATGCCAAAGCTAAGCATATTTTTTTATAGTAAAAAACATATTAAATTTAAAGGAGGAGTAAATAGAAACACCCTTTAATTGAGCGTTTCTATTGTTATGACTGTTTATTATTAAAATTTCTATAGTACTTCAACAATTGATTCGCAAAGTCTGGACATGTTATCTAATGTCATACCAGCCACGTTGATACGTCCTGAGTTTACGATGTAGATGCCATAATCATTACGTAATTTTAGCACTTGTTCTTCGTTCAAGCCACTGAACGAAAACATGCCATTTTGTTTGGCAATAAAACTAAAATCTTGATTTGCACCTTTGTCTTGTAAGGTTTTTACAAATAGTTGTCGCATGCGGTGAATACGTTGACGCATACTTGTTAATTCATCGATCCACTCTTCTTTTAATTCTTCATTGTTTAATATATAAGAGACGATTTTAGCTCCATGGGCAGGAGGGTTTGAGTAATTAGCTCGAATAATTGTTTTAACTTGACTAAAGGCTCGATCGGCAATTTCAGCATTTGCCGCAATTAATGTAAATGCTCCCACTCGTTCGTTATATAAACCGAAATTTTTAGAGTATGAACTTGCAATAAGTAGTTCAGGATGATTATTGGCAAATAACCGTAACCCATAAACATCTTCTTCTATACCTTGTCCAAAGCCTTGATAAGCTAAATCAAACAGTGGTAACCAACCATTTTCTAAGGCAAGATCCGATATAGCTTGCCATTGTTCTGGAGTTGGATCGATACCCGTTGGGTTATGACAACATCCATGGAATAATACCGCTTCGCCAGCGGCAACTTGATTTAAGCTACTCATCATAGCATCAAAATCAAGAGTGTGCGTTTGTGCACTGTAATAATAGTATTCGCGTACTTCAAGGCCTGCCATTTGGAATACACTACGATGATTTGGCCAAGTTGGATTACTTACCCAAACTCGTTTTATTTTGGTTCGACGAGCTAAAAAGTCTGCCATAATGCGTAAAGCCCCTGTTCCTCCGGGGGATTGTGCAGTTCTTGCTCGTTCATTTTCACTACCAAAAAGCAAAATTTGCGTTGCGATATTGAAAGATTTTAGACCGTCAATAGGGAAATAACTTTTGGTGATTTCGTCATTTAGTAACAAATGCTCTGCTTTTTTTATACTTTCTAAAATAGGGGTTTTTGTCGTATCATCTTTATAAATACCGACGCTTAAGTTAATTTTATTGGTGCGTTCATCTTTATTATAAAGGTCAGCTAGCCCTAAAATGGGATCGGTTGGCGCTGCTGTCAAATTTTCAAACATAATCCACCTATTTAATTGATTATTATTACTGCATTATATACACATTATTTTGTAAGTTACAATTTCAAATAGGTATACGAAAAAATAGATTTTTGTAAACATTTTTAACTTTCTTATAGTTACTGAAAAACTGTAAGTTGATTAAAAAATGAAATCAAATCATTAGTTAATGTCGTTAGTTCTCCTGTAATTAAGTCCTCTTTTACTATTTCGCCCGTTAAATTGTTTAATGAAATTATTTTTGTGCTGTCATCCGTTGTAGCTATAAAAATGGTTGGTGTTCGTTTTAATCTTTTTTGTTGGGATAAATGAGCTATTAAATTTTGTTCTAAAGTTGAAAAGTCATCATCGTTCCATGCTTGAATTAAGGTTAAATGTGTGTCGGTAAATTTAGCCGTCATATTGCCTGCATATTGTGTACCATAAAAAATGTGAGCAGATGGATGTAAAATGATACCAATAACTTGTTCAACAATCGAGAGATCTCTTGGCGGTTCTAATAAGAATGGTTGCCAAAATACCGTGAGATGGTCAGTTTTTAAAATACAAGGCGAGGGGATGGCATGTAGTTCTTCGCTTTGTGGTGCGTATTTGAATTGCTCAATCCAACGAGTAGTAAAATTAAGTAAGGCAATTTTATTGGCAGAGTTCATAAACAGATATATCCTATATTTAAATTATAATGTCATTTTATTGTAATTATACTGATTAGGATTTGTTATGCATAATTACATCGGCGTTTTATTTTTAAGTAATGAAATAATTAGTAAAAAAATTTTATAAAAAAGTTTCAGGTAACTAGGTGTTTTAATATAAAAATTTAAGCAAATTAAATAATTTATTTATCTTGTGGTTAAAGCTAGTTGAATGTAGTCAAAAATGAATTTTTAACTGATTGTAAAATAGTCAGTTTAATTTACTTGCTATCCTTGACTGAAACGTTAATAATAGTGGCGGATAATTTTATCCTTGTAATGCAGCAATGGCGTTAGACATTACAGTTTGTAAAAATAAAATAGCGTAAGTAGAATCATTATAATTAGATAATATGTTTATTTTAAACAATTGCATAAAGATTTAGTTTATTTGCTAAAGCCGGTAAGACACAAAGGTTTGCAAATTATCCACATTAATAGTGTCGATAAATTATATAATTAGGTTTTTTTAAAGTATTTAGTGCTTTTAATTTAGCATTTTGCTTAATGTATTATATTAATGTTGTGTAAGCGGTGTCAGGTTCACATAAAATAATAACAAAAATAACAGAAATAAAATAATGAATGCTGTATACCAATATTTAGTTAAGTACCATTATTCATCATTGTTAAAATAATCACTTATCAATAATAAGATTCTACCTAACTGTTAATTAAGATTAATCAAGAGTGTAGAATAATGAAAAGAATGCTAATCAATGCAACCCAGCAAGAAGAGCTGCGAGTTGCGCTTGTTGATGGTCAACGATTGTATGATTTAGATATCGAAAGCCTTGGGCATGAACAAAAGAAAGCGAATATTTATAAAGGTAAAATCACTAAAATTAATCCAAGTTTAGAAGCCGCTTTTGTTTCGTATGGTGGTGAGCGTGATGGTTTCTTACCTTTAAAAGAGATTGCTGAAAGCTATTTCCCATCTAATATTTCTGGTCGTCGTAGTATTAAACATCTACAGGAAGGTCAAGAAGTCCTTATCCAAATTGAAAAAGAGATTCGTGGCAAAAAAGGTGCGGCTTTAACTACCTATATTAGTTTAGCTGGTAGCTATTTGGTATTGATGCCTAATGATCCTCGTGCTGGTGGTGTTTCACGCCGTATAGAAGGTGAGGAAAGAGCAGATCTTAAACGTATTATTGATGCAATTGAAAAGCCAAAAGGTATGGGCGTTATAGCTAGAACGGCGGGCGTTGGTAAAAGCCAAGAGGAGTTGCAACAAGATTTAGATGCATTAGTTAACTATTGGACAGCAATTCAAAACGAAGCAAAAAAACATCCTGCACCAAGTTTGATTCATAAAGAAAGTGATATCATTACTCGCGCGTTTCGTGATTATTTGCGTGATGATGTTGGTGATATTTTAATTGATAATTCTAAAGTACTTGAGATTGCTAAAAAACGTTTAGCTGATTTGGGACGTGTTGAGTATATCAGTCGCTTAAAGCTTTATGAGGGTGATGTGCCATTATTTAATCATTTCCAAATTGAGGGGCAGATTGAGTCGGCATTTCAGCGAGAAGTTCGCTTACCTTCTGGTGGTTCAATTGTTATTGATGCCACAGAAGCGCTTACAGCAATCGATATTAACTCGGCTAAATCCATTCGTGGTAGTGATATTGAAGAAACAGCATTTAATACTAACCTTGAAGCAGCCGAAGAAATAGCTCGTCAACTACGTTTACGCGATTTAGGTGGTTTGATTGTTATCGATTTTATTGATATGACACCGGTCCGCAATCAGCGTGAGGTAGAAAATCGCTTAAAAGAAGCGATGAAAACCGATCGTGCACGAATTCAAACTACGCGAATTTCACGCTTTGGTCTACTTGAAATGTCGCGCCAACGTTTAAGCCCATCATTACGTGAAGCAACGCATCATATTTGTCCTCGTTGTCAAGGTACAGGTACAGTTCGGGACAATAATTCATTGTCTTTATCTATTCTTCGATTGATTCAAGAAGAAGCAATGAAAGATAATACAGTACAAATCGATGTCATTGTTCCTGTGCCAATAGCAAGCTATTTACTCAACGAAAAACGTCGTGCTATCACAAATATTGAAAGCATGCATCCTGATGTCAAAATTGTGATTGCTGGCGATGAAGAGATGGAAACCCCATTGTATAAGGTGATTCGTAAGCGTAGAGGAGAAGAAACAGATGTGCTGAGCTATAATCTTCCAAAATTGATTCGTGAACTTGAGGAAGAGGAAGAAGAGCAACAAGCTGTTGAAGTTATTGTTGAACAAGCTGTATTATCAGGTCCTAAAGTTGAAGCATGTGCAACACCAAAAGAAAAGGTAGAGTTAAAAACTAAAAAATCAGATGGTCTGTTTAGTGGGTTATTTGGTAAATTACGTAAACTGTTTGTTACTGAAAAAGTAGAACCTCAGCCAGAAGTTAAAACAAGATCGACCAAAAGACGGGATAATCAACGTTCAAACAATCGACGTCAACGTAATAACCGAAATAACAATGCAGCTAATAATGGTAATGTTGTTGCCGTAGGCAATACTAATGAGGTTAAAGAATCAAGTCGAAATAATAATCGCAGAGCTAAACAAAATAGTAATTCAAATACTAATTTAGTAACCCCCGAAAATAATCTTAAGGCAGATAGGGTTGTCGATGAAGAGGTACAACCAAAACTGCGTGAAGCTAAGCCAAGGCGTCAACAACGAACATTAACTAAAAGTGTTCGTGTGAAAAATAGTAATGCCATGGCTATGGTGCAAACTGAACTAGAACGAGTTGTTATTCCTTCTTTATTATTACCTATTATTGTTTCAGAATCAGCTGAGGACAATATTGTATCAGAAATTCAACCGAAACGTCAGCGTCGTACTTCAAGACATTTACGAATGAATGGCCAACGTAATAAACGTCGTGTTCGTAATGTAGAACTAAAACAGTCTCCAATGCCATTACCGTTTGCCGCAGCATCATTGGAATTAGCTTTAGGTCGCGTTGTTGTTGATTACAGTCAAATAACTAATGAAGAGCAAAATAATGTGGTACCTGTCATTCCATCGCTTTTACTTCCTGTTATTGTTAAAAATGAGGAAGATGTAAATAGTACTGATACTGCTAATGTTGATGAGGTATCAAAAGCTCCGTTATTTGTAAGTGCTCAAGAGGATTTTAACGTTAGTGAGCAAAATGGTAATTATATTGATCTGGTAAGCAATGATTTACACTCAATAGGTTATTCTTCTTCAGCGATGACTAAAGCTCCTGCACCAGAATATGTGACTTCTGATGTCGGAATAAAATCGCGTGAAGAATTGGACTATCATTTTGAAGGTAAAGGTAATGCTGGTGGTTTAAGTGCTCAGGATCATGCTTATGCTGCAGCAAGTAAACCGGTAATACCGGACAATCAATAAAAATAGATTAAAACACGGTAGTGTGTTTATGTCGCCGTGTTTTAATTAATTATAATAGCGATAAAGATAAACAATGATTATCTATATTTTCAAAAAAATAGTAACGTTTTTGTTTATTATCTGCGTATTAGCTCAGATCAGTTTTTGTTTAGTTTATTTTAGCCCTCACTCAACATTTAATATTAATAATTTAAGCTTTTTGGATGCCTACAGTGCTTTTTTTAAACAGTTACCGCAAGGTCAATTCAGATTGTTAACTGGAGAAGCAGTACCGTTTTTCCATATATTATTGGCTACATTTGAACTGTGTATTCTCGCTTTATTCGTTGCTTTACTGATTGGATTGCCATTGGGAATTTTTCTTGGACTTAGTAATATTCATTGGTTAAATAATATTATCCGTTTAGGATCTTTATCATTGTATTCTTGCCCTATAGTTATGGTTGTTATTATCGTTATGTATTGGTTATCGCCAACTTGGTTGATATCGATAAATTTTGATGTATCGCCATCAATAGCTGGAACTTCGTTATTGGATCTTTTGATTTCATCAAAAATAGGTAAATGGCATATGATATTGGGTCAACTTCACTATTTGTTTTTGCCAATCATTATTTTAGCTATTCAACCAAGCATTATGACTATTCAACTTGTTAGCCAGAATGTAAGAAATATATCACGACAGAATTTTATTAAAATGGCAATTATTCGTGAGCGCTCGCCGTTCAAAATTTTACGCCGCCATTTATTACCTAATTCCATTCCCGCGACTATTCCACAGCTGACTTATAATACGACAACACTACTTTTTTCAACTATGGTAATTGAAATTTTATTTAATCGAGTAGGATTAGGGCAATGGGTGATGCTTGCTTATCATCATCATAATTATTTTGTTATTTCTATTGCCATTTTAGCCTGTGGCACTGTCATCAGTTTGTTAACGTTATTGGGCGAAATTTCAGCGGTAGTTATTTATCCTTTACGTCATAAGGAACATTATGTCTAGGCAAGCAAGATTGCTTAAAAATGTTAATTTAAGCTTTAATCGGTTGCATAGCAATCTTTACTTAATTGTTGGCTTTTATGGCATATTAGCAATCTCATTTGTGGCATTATCAACCAAATGGTTCTTTCATGCTCATTTAAACCCTATTTACCCAACTTCATTACCACCTGCTTGGTGGTCTAATGGTGATATTAATCATATATTAGGTACAAATGCTAAAGGACAAGATATTTTTGGTTATTTGTTAATTGGTTATCGTTCAACCATGTCAATGACATTAAAGGCGGTTTTTTATGTGGCTGTCATTGGTGGGCTAATTAATTACTTAATGTTTTTTATATCATTTATACGCCCTTTTATATTATTTGTTTTTAAATTTTTTATGGTAGTACCACCGTTACTTGGTGTGATTGTGATTAGCTTATTATTAGAAGATGACATTACTAATATTTTATTGATAATAGGGTTATCTTATACGCCACGCTTTATTTATAATATTCATCAGCGTGCTATCAATGAATGGAATAAAACGTATATTACGGCCTATAGGCTTGATGGTTTATCTTCCTTGGCAATTTTTAATCATTATATTTTACCTAATATTTTACCTATTTATTTGACTGAAATTGTTTCGCTATTTGGTTCGATTATTTTAGCTATTACTACCATAACTTTTTTAGGTTTTGCAAATGATATTTCTCGACCAGATTTAGGTATGATGATGTTTCAAATGAAAGATATCATTGCAACTAATTATTTAGCCTTTTTATCTCCGGGAATTGCAGTTTCTGCTACAATTATTTTGGTTTATTTATTCAATTTTGGATTATATGGCCGTCGAGCAGGAACTTAATTATGGCATTATTAGATATTCGTAATTTAACCATTGAGTTTATTACACCAGATGGTCTTTTGCGCGCAATTGATCGCGTAAATTTAAAGTTGTCAGAAGGTGAAATTCGAGGTTTAGTTGGTGAGTCAGGATCAGGAAAAAGCCTTATCGCTAAAGCTATTTTAGGTGTGACTAATCATAATTGGAAGATTTCAGCTGATCGATTTTATTTTAATGACATTGATTTACTTAAACTCACTCCTAGACAGCGCCGAAAAGTCATTAGTGCCAATATATCGATGATATTCCAAGAACCACAATCTTGCTTAGATCCTTCCATGAAAGTAGGACAACAATTAATTAGTGCAATTCCAAGAAGGACATTTAAGGGGCATTGGTGGCAAAGGTTATTTTGGCGTAAACATCGAGCGATTGAGTTATTGCATCGGGTAGGAATTAAGAATCATAAGGAGATATTAAAATCTTATCCGTTTGAATTGACTGAAGGTGAATGTCAAAAAGTCATGATTGCAATTGCGTTAGCTAATCAGCCTAAGCTACTTATTGCTGATGAGCCGACAAATGCGATGGAAGCAACTACTGAAGCACAAATTTTTAGGTTGCTAGCTAGTATGAATCAAAATGTGGGTACCACTATCTTATTTATTAGTCATGATCTGCAAATGGTTACCAGATGGACTGATCGTATCAATGTTTTATATTGTGGACAGACAGTTGAAGTCGCTGATAGTAAAGATTTAATTAAATCGCCTTATCATCCTTATACTCAGGCGCTAATTTATGCAATTCCTGATTTTGGTAAAGCGATGCCGCATAAAAGTCCTTTAAATACTTTGCCTGGAGTGATTCCATCATTAGAACACCTACCAATAGGTTGTCGATTAGGGCCTCGTTGTCCATATGCCCAGAAAAAATGTATTTTGGCTCCAGAATTGATACCGATAAAAGATCATTTCGTAGCCTGTCATTTTCCGTTAAATACAGATGAGTAGCCATAAATAATAGGAATATACGATGAATCCAATATTAAGAGTGCGTAACTTATCTAAGCAATTTAAAATTCCTAAAGGTTTTCTGGGGCATTTATACATTAATGCAGTGAAGCCATTATCGTTTTCTCTTAATGAAGGTAAAACGCTTGCAATTATCGGACAAAATGGCTCTGGCAAATCGACACTCGCAAAAATGTTAGTTGGTATGATAAAGCCTGATAGTGGAGATATCTGGATTGACGGTAATAAAGTTCAATACGGCGATTATAGCTATCGTTGTCAACTAATTCGTATGATATTTCAGCATGTAGAAAGTTCATTTGATCCAAGATTACGTATTGGGCAATTGCTTGAAATCCCATTAAAGTATAATGTTAATTATGATGCTCATGAACGCGAAAAGTTAATTAGAGATGTATTGAAGCAAGTTGGATTGTTACCTGAACATGCCTCTTATTATCCTTCGGTGATGGCTGCGGGGCAAAAACAGCGAGTGGCATTAGCTCGAGCATTGATTTTAAAACCCAAAGTGATAATTTTAGATGAAGCATTAGCTGCACTTGATATTTCGATGCGTTCACAAATTGTTAATTTAATGCTGATGTTACAAGCTGAACAAAATATCTCTTATGTATATGTAACTCAAGATATTGGGATGATGAAACATATCAGCGATGAAATTTTAGTTATGCATAATGGCGAATTGGTTGAATATGGTAATACTGCTGAAGTATTAGCTTCACCGCTGAGTGATATTACCCAAAAATTAATCAATAGCTATTTTGGTGAAGCGCTTACCGCAGATACTTGGCGTACCGATACTCGTACTTTTTAATCAACAATTCTATTCGAGTTATTTTGATTTTTGCATGAAGCAATACACATTTCTTTAGAATGTTCGTCAATTTGTAATTTGATTATTCTGATGATTTTGTTAAATAAAAAATCTCGACAAATAAATTAAAAGATACTATATTTAGCTATATGGATTTCTAGACGTCTATTTGATGTTTAAAAATAACTTATCGATTTAGGAGTTTTTATTATGCCTATTTGTATTCCTGACTCATTACCTGCGGTTGATGTATTACGTAATGAGAATGTATTTGTTATGACGTCATCGCGTGCTAATACCCAAGAAATTCGACCTCTTAAGCTTCTTTTTTTAAATTTAATGCCTAAAAAAATCGAAACAGAAAACCAATTTTTGCGCTTACTTTCTAATTCATCTTTACAAGTTGATATTCAATTATTACGTATTGATCAGCGAGAGTCTAAAAATACGCCAATTGAACATTTAAATAGTTTTTATTGTGATTTTGATGATATTTGTGAGCAAAATTTTGATGGGTTAATTATAACAGGTGCCCCACTAGGGAAAGTGGCTTTTTCCGATGTTGTGTATTGGTCTAAGTTAGCCGAAATTATTACTTGGGCAAAGGATCATGTTACTTCAACTATGTTTGTTTGTTGGGGTGTTCAAGCTGCTTTGAATGTCTTATATGATTTACCAAAATTTACTCGCACGCAAAAGTTATCGGGTGTTTTTCAGCATCATATTGTGCAATCTAATGCGATTTTAACACGCGGTTTTGATGATACCTTTTGGGCTCCCCATTCTCGTTATGCTGATTTTCCAATTGATAAAATAAAAACATATACCGATTTATCTATTTTAGCTGAGTCTGATATTACTGGTCCTTATTTAATGGCTACAGCTGATAAGCGAATGGTGTTTGTAACAGGTCATCCTGAATATGATTCTTCAACGTTGGCAAATGAATATTATCGAGACTTAAATGCAGGTATTAATCCTGATATGCCATATAATTATTTTCCTGATAATAATCCTCATTTAACACCAAAAGCCACATGGCGTAGCCACGCTTACCTATTATTTAGTAATTGGCTCAACTATTATGTTTACCAGTTAACTCCATTTGATTTAACTACTCGAAATTTAACAATTGATGACTAATAAAGGTTAGCCGCATCTTATAATCAAATTTTGTTAGGTTGTTGCTAGATTTATTTAACAATAACCTATTTAAATTGGATCTTACAATGCCAAATATTAAATAATAATTGGTAAAACTTGCGGAATATTATCTGAATGTAATTTTAGTTATATAACTAGACTTGCAACCAGAATGTTACAGGACCATCATTAATCAATGATACTTGCATGTCGGCTGCAAATTGGCCAGTTTGAGTTGTTATTTTTTGTTGGCATTGTTCTACAAAAAACTGGTAAAGCCTATTTGCTTCATCGGGTTTAGCGCCTTTTGTAAAGCTTGGTCGCATTCCTTTTTTAGTGTCTGCAGCTAGGGTAAATTGAGAAACAACTAATACTTCGCCATTAGCTTGGTTAACATTTAAATTCATTTTTCCTTCATTATCGCTGAAAATACGATAACCTAAAACTTTGTCACATAAACGAATTGCTTTTTGTTCGTCATCATCTTGCTCAACTCCGAGGAAAATCAGTAAACCCTGATTAATCTGTCCAATGATATTATTGTCTACTGTAACACTAGCTTGTTTTACTCGTTGGATTAAGGTGATCATAATTTAATTACTCTGGTAAAGAAGGGTTGTTAACTATATGTTTTTTTGTCGGTTATAGTCAGTTAAGGTTGCTGCAAATTCGGCCCCAAACAAGACAATGCACCAAGAAAAATAGATCCAAACTAACATAATGGGGATTGATGATACTACTCCGTAAATGAGTTGATATGTTGGAAACGAAGTAACATATAGAGCAAATGCGCGTTTACCTATTTCAAATAAAACTGCAGCGACAAACGCTCCAACCATCGATTCTTTTAAAGGTACAGATTCGGTCGGGATAATGCTATAAAGTAGCCAAAATCCAACCACAGAAATAAAAAATGGTAAACAATTAAGTAGTATATTGCCAGCTGTTGCTGTAGATAGCCATTTCAATGAAAAGATATAAGAGCTAACTGCTATACTAGAACCAATTAAAATTGGACCTAAGGTTAGTATCGTCCAATACATAGTTAAATTGTACATAAAGGAACGTTTGTGTTTAGTTTGCCAAATATGATTAAGCGCTGCATTAATTGAGTTGATAAGTAACAGTGATGTAACAATCAGACCAATTACACCAATAAAAGTCATTTTTTTTGTATTGGAGATGAATTGTTCTAAATAATTTTGGATGATGTCGCTCGCTGTAGGAACAAGATTCTTATAGATTAGTTGTTTCAATAAATGGCTAACTTCATTAAATATAGGAAAAGCTGAGAGTAGAGAAAAAATAACGGTAATAAGTGGAACTAGTGCTAGAATGGTAGTATAAGCAAGTCCCGCAGAATAAGTTGTTAGTTGGTCGTGATTAACACGATGCCATAACATTTTTATAAAGATCTGTATTTGCGTCATTGATTTCATTGGCTTATTTATATTCTAGTTAGAAATAACACAACCATTAATTCCATTAATATTTAATAAATTTAATGCGTTATCTGCTTCCTTTTTACTGGTATATGGTCCAGCTGTAACTCGATATAATTGACCTGAAGAAATATTGCCACTAACACCAGTCATTGCAAGCTTAGCTTTTAGTTTATCAGCATTAAATTTATCTTTAAATGCACCACATTGTAATAGCCATTTGTTTGTAATAGCTTGTGTTGGCTGTGATTGTGATGTTACATTTGATGTTTGGTTTTTCGTTGTTGCTTCTTTTTGAGAAGGCGTTACAGTGCGTGCATTATTGACAAAGCTATTTAAGATTTGCTCTCTTTCACTAGCAATTGAACTTGACGCGGAACCATAATTAGCATTAGGGGTTTCTAATTCCTTAAGGTATGTCCAACGCTCTTGAGGTTGTTCAGGTAAAGTTATTGAAGGAGGTTGAGTTTTTGCTTTTGGCGGTTCAGCGGTTTTTTTAGGTGTATTATTTGCAACAAAATAGAGAATAGCAGAAAATAAAATAATAATTATAATAGCCAAAAATATCATAAAATTAGGCTTGTTTCGTGACTTATTTTTTTTTGATTGGCTCTTTTTCCTGACATAATCACGCTGAACCACAATAAACTCTCTTTTTTAATAATATTGTATAAAATAAAACTAGTATATAAATAAAAAAAGTGGCTTACACCACTTTTTTTCGTATTTCTTTAACTATGTTAGTTAAAAAATTAATGTATTAAGCCAATGCTTTAATTTGTTTGATTAAATTTGCTTTATGACGTGCAGCTTTATTTTTATGAATTAAGCCACGAGCCGCTTGACGGTCAACAACTGCTTGCATGTCTTTGAATGCCACTTCAGCTGTTTGTTTATCACCAGCTGCAACAGCTGCGTAAACTTTCTTGATATAAGTACGCATCATTGAACGGTTACTAGCATTATGTTTACGGCGTTTTTCGGATTGAACCGCGCGTTTCTTAGCTGATTTGATATTAGCCAAAGTCAACTCCCAAGTTTAGATAAAAATTATATATTAATAAGGTGGCAGAATATGCCTTAATTTCTTTCCATTGTCAATGGCGCCGCATAAAAAAATATGATTGGTAGTTTTTGTATTTATTATTGATGTTTACTATTTGAACAGTATTGCCTATAACTTAGAAAGAATTTTTATGTTAGAATAACAAAGGTTTTATTTTTTTATATTTTACAAGGGGAAGTATCATGTCTATTATTAGAATGCAAGATCTTGATCTAAAAGGAAAAAGATTATTTATTCGCTCAGATCTTAATGTGCCTGTTAAAAATGGTAAGGTAACTTCCGATGCGCGTATTAAAGCATCATTACCTACTATTGAAGAAGCCATTAAAAAGGGAGCTAAAGTTATGGTTACCTCTCATATTGGTCGTCCAAAAGAAGGTGAGTATAACCCAGAGTTCTCTTTACAACCCGTTGTTGATTATTTAAAAGAACATGTGTCATTCCCTGTTCGTTTAGTAAAAGATTACCTCAATGGTGTAGATGTAAAAGAAGGCGAGTTAGTTGTACTTGAAAACGTTCGTTTCAATGTAGGCGAAGGTAAAGATGATGAAACTTTGTCTAAAAAATACGCTGCTCTTTGTGATATTTATGTAATGGATGCATTTGGTACAGCTCACCGAGCTCAAGCTTCGACTCATGGTGCTGGTAAATTTGCTCCAGTGGCTTGTGCTGGTCCATTGTTAGCAGCTGAACTTGATGCGTTAGGTAAAGCATTAGATAATCCAGAAAGGCCAATGGTTGCTATCGTTGCTGGTTCTAAAGTATCAACAAAATTAACCGTACTTGATTCTTTATCAAAAATTGCTGACCAAATTATTGTCGGTGGCGGTATTGCTAATACTTTTATTGCCGCTGAAGGTTATAATGTAGGTAAGTCTCTTTATGAAGCAGACTTAATTTCAGAAGCTAAAAAATTAATGGCTAACTGTGAAATCCCAGTTCCAACTGATGTTCGTGTTGCAACAGAATTTAGTGAAACAGCAACAGCGACTGAAAAATCAGTTAAAGATGTTAAAGAAAATGAACAAATTCTTGATTTAGGTGATAAATCAGCAGAAGTATTAGCAAGTATTATTAAAAATGCTAAAACCATTTTATGGAATGGTCCAGTGGGTGTTTTTGAATTTCCTAATTTCCGCCGTGGTACTGAAATTGTAGCAAAAGCAATTGCCGATAGCGAGGGTTTTTCAATTGCTGGTGGTGGAGATACATTAGCTGCAATCGATCTATTTGGTATTGAAGATAAAATCTCTTATATTTCAACTGGTGGTGGGGCTTTTCTTGAGTTTGTTGAAGGTAAAAAACTCCCCGCTGTTGCGATGCTAGAAGCTAGAGCAAAGGCCTAGTATTTGAGTTCAGTAAAAGGATGAGATAATTACTAATCCTTTAATTTTTATAAATAAATTTATAGGTAATAAAATGGTTACTAAGATTTCTGATGTTGTTAAACCTGGTGTTGTCACTGGTGATGATGTTCAAAAAGTATTTCAAATCGCTCGCGAAAATAACTTTGCATTACCTGCGGTTAACTGTGTTGACACAAATACTATCAATGCCGTTATTGAAACAGCCGCAAAAGTAGGTTCTCCTGTTATTGTTCAGTTTTCTAACGGTGGAGCTCAATTTATTGCTGGTAAAGGCCTAAAATTAGAAGGTCAAGAATGTGCTGTGTTGGGTGCTATTTCTGGCGCAAAACATGTTCATCTTATGGCTGAAAAATATGGAGTCCCTGTTATTGTTCATACTGATCACTGCGCTAAAAAATTACTTCCATGGGTTGATGGCTTACTGGATGCAGGTGAAACTCATTTTGCTAAAACAGGTAAACCATTATTTTCATCTCATATGATTGATCTTTCAGAAGAGTCATTAAAAGATAATATTGATATTTGTTGTCAATATCTTGCTCGTATGTCAGCAATGAAAATGACTTTAGAGTTAGAGCTAGGATGTACTGGTGGTGAAGAAGATGGTGTTGATAATAGTCATATGGATAGCTCAGCACTTTATACTCAACCAGAAGATGTAGCTTATGCTTATGAGCGTTTAAGTGCTATCAGTCCTCGTTTTACTATTGCAGCTTCATTTGGTAATGTGCATGGAGTTTATAAACCAGGTAATGTTAAATTAACGCCAAAAATTTTAGATAACTCACAAAAATATGTATCTGAAAAATATAATCTACCAGCTAAATCATTAAACTTTGTCTTCCATGGCGGATCAGGTTCTACGCCAGAAGAAATTGCTGAAGCAGTTAGTTATGGTGTAATTAAAATGAACATTGATACAGATACTCAATGGGCTAACTGGTCTGGTATTTTAGATTACTACAAAGCAAATGAAGCTTACTTACAAGGGCAATTGGGTAATCCTGAAGGTGTTGATGCCCCAAATAAAAAATACTACGATCCTCGCGTATGGCTACGTAAAGGCCAAGATTCTTTAGTCGCTCGTTTAGAACTTGCATTTAAAGAGCTTAATGCAGTTGATGTTCTTTAATTCTTATACTGTTTAAGTTTAAAGCAAGGTAAATATCTTGCTTTTGAATTATCCTATAACTTAAATAAATCTTGCATTTTTATTTAAGTTATAGGATAATTCTGCCCTCATTTAACTTAGGGGAGCTGTCTATTTATTAGTAATTATTATTAATAGAGGCGTTTGCACCCGAGCAAAGGAAACTAAAAATGGCAAAAAAAGTACAAGCTTACATCAAGTTGCAAGTTGCAGCTGGTGCAGCAAATCCTAGCCCACCAGTTGGTCCAGCACTTGGTCAACATGGTGTGAATATTATGGAATTCTGTAAAGCATTTAATGCAAAAACAGAAAGCATGGAAAAAGGATTACCAATTCCTGTAGTAATTACAGTCTATTCTGACCGTTCATTTACATTCGTAACTAAAACACCTCCAGCAGCTGTTTTGTTAAAGAAAGCGGCTAAAATAAAATCTGGTTCAGGTGAACCTAATAAGAAAAAAGTAGGTAAAGTAACGAGTGCACAAATTCGCGAAATCGCTGAATTGAAAGCTGCAGATATGAATGGTGCGACCATTGAAACGATGATGCGTTCTATTGAAGGAACAGCTCGTTCAATGGGCTTGGAAGTGGAGGGTTAATTCATGGCTAAATTATCTAAGAAGGCTAAACTTATCCGCGAAAAAGTAAATGCAACTAAACAATATGAAATCAATGAAGCAATTACTTTATTAAAAGAATTAGCTACAGCTAAATTTACAGAAAGTGTTGATGTTGCTGTGAATTTAGGTATTGATTCACGTAAATCAGATCAAAATGTTCGTGGTGCAATCGTTCTTCCTCATGGTACTGGACGTAGTGTGCGTGTTGCTGTCTTTACTCAAGGTGCAAATGCAGAAGCGGCAAAAGAAGCAGGTGCTGAATTAGTAGGTATGGACGATCTTGCTGATCAAATCAAAAAAGGCGAAATGGATTTTGATGTTGTAATTGCATCACCAGACGCTATGCGCGTTGTTGGTCAATTAGGCCAAATTTTAGGCCCACGTGGTTTAATGCCAAACCCTAAAGTTGGAACTGTAACTCCTAACGTTGCAGAAGCTGTAAAAAATGCTAAAGCTGGTCAGATCCGTTACCGTAATGATAAGAATGGTATTATCCATACTACTATTGGTAAAGCTGATTTTGATGCAGATAAGCTTAAAGAAAATTTAGAAGCATTACTTGTTGCGTTAAAACGTGCAAAACCAGCCTCTTCTAAGGGTGTATTTATTAAGAAAGTTAGCCTTTCTACTACAATGGGTGCTGGTGTTGTTATTGATCAAGCAACATTAAATGCAACTGTTTAATTAATTTTATAATTAAATAGCGAAATCGGTTGGTGTCTGGCCTTAACCAGACCCCGTCCAAGACCGTAGGTGTGGTTGATGTTTGACTACTTAATTTTCCTACGTAGACGGTGACAGAACCTGATAAGATATAATAGAAGGATTCTGCTCATCGTGGTTGTGCTAGTTACATTTGTAGCTAGCTTGAATAAGTCTAGGCTTTTGCCTAGTATAATCCAGGAGCAATACCAATGGCACTAAATCTTCAAAATAAACAAGAAATTGTTGCTGAAGTTAATGAAATCGCCAAAGGTGCGCTATCTGCAGTTGTTGCTGATTCTCGTGGCGTAACTGTAGAAAAAATGACTGCATTACGTAAATCTGCTCGAGAAGCGGGTGTTTATATGCGTATTGTTCGTAATACGCTATTACGCCGTGTCGTTGAGGGCACTCAATATGAGTGTTTAAAAGATACGTTTGTAGGTCCAACTCTAATTGCATTTTCAAATGAGCATCCAGGTGCTGCAGCGCGTATTTTTAAGGCGTTTGCGAAAGAAAATGAAAAATTTGAGATTAAAGCCGCAGCCTTTGAAGGTGAGTTGATTACTGCAGCGAATATTGATCGCTTAGCAACATTACCTACATATGAAGAAGCATTAGCTCGCATGATGTCAACCATGAAAGAAGCCGCAGCTGGCAAGTTGGTTCGTACTCTTGCAGCGGTTCGCGATCAAAAAGAAGCTGCTTAATTGGCAGCCTGATTGTGAATTTTATTAATTAGAAATGTAAATTTGGGAAACTATATTATGTCTATCACTAAAGAACAAATTTTAGATGCAGTTGCAGAAATGTCTGTTATGGATGTTGTTGAACTTGTATCAATGATGGAAGAAAAATTTGGTGTTTCTGCAGCGGCAGCTGTAGCTGTTGCAGCAGCAGGTCCTGCTGAAGCTGTAGAAGAAAAAACTGAATTTGATGTAATCTTAAAAGATGTTGGTGCTAATAAAGTAGCTGTTATCAAAGCAGTACGTGGTGCAACAGGTTTAGGCTTAAAAGAAGCTAAAGATCTTGTTGAATCAGCTCCTGCAACAGTTAAAGAAGGCGTTAGCAAAGCCGATGCAGATGAACTTAAGAAAGCACTTGAGGAATCTGGTGCAGTTGTTGAACTTAAATAAGTTTATCAAAAGCAATCTAAATGGCTGGGGGTTTTTGCCTCCAGCCTTTTTGCGCTATAATAAGATAAAGAATTTTATTTGAAGATTATCAATAAAAAATAATAAAGAAATAGTATATTTATTAAGCCTAATCAATTGATATTTATAGATATTTTCGATGAGGTGTCAGGTGTATCAGTTGGCAACAACAACCTGATGAATATTTAATCATGCTAAAATAGCAGATAAGCAAGTTGAGGAACTAATGGTTTACTCTTATACCGAGAAAAAACGAATTCGTAAGAATTTTGGTAAGCGTCCACAAGTCTTGGATATACCGTATCTTCTTTCTATTCAACTTGATTCGTTCCAGAAATTTATTGAGCAAGATCCAGAAGGACAATATGGCTTAGAAGCTGCATTCCGTTCAATATTTCCGATAAAAAGTTATAGTGGTAACGCTGAGTTACAATACGTGAGCTTTATGATGGGCGAACCTGTGTTTGATGTTAACGAATGTCAAATTAGAGGGATCACTTACTCAGCGCCGTTGCGCGTAAAATTACGTTTAGTTATTTATGATAAAGATGCGCCAGAGGGAACAGTTAAAGATATTAAAGAGCAAGACGTCTATATGGGCGAAATTCCTTTAATGACAGACAATGGGACTTTTGTGATCAACGGTACAGAACGTGTAATCGTTTCGCAGTTACATCGTAGTCCAGGTGTGTTCTTTGATAGTGATAAAGGTAAAACGCACTCTTCTGGTAAAGTTTTATATAATGCTCGGATTATTCCTTATCGTGGTTCTTGGCTTGATTTTGAATTTGATCCAAAAGATAATCTTTTTGCTCGTATTGACCGTCGTCGTAAACTTCCAGCAACAATTATTTTACGTGCATTAGGTTATGAAACAGAAGAAATTTTAGATATCTTCTTCGAAAAAACTATTTTTGAAGTAAGTAAATCTAAGTTAAAAATGGATCTTGTTCCTGAGCGTTTACGTGGCGATACTGCGCTATTTGATATTGAATCAAAAGGTAAAGTTTATGCTGAAAAAGGTCGACGTATTACAGCTCGTCACATTCGTGAGTTAGAAAAAGATAAAGTTAGCAAAATTGATGTACCAGTTGAATATATTGTTAATAAAGTTCTTGCTAAAAATTATGTTGATGAAGAAACGGGTGAAGTAATTGCTTTTGCCAATACTCCGATTTCATTAGAAATCTTGCTTCAATTAACTAATGCTGGATATAAAAAGATAGAAACATTATTCACTAATGATTTAGATCATGGTGCATTTATTTCTGAAACTTTAAATGTTGATTCAACTCGTGACCGCCTTGGTGCATTAGTTGAAATTTATCGCATGATGCGCCCGGGTGAGCCACCTACAAAAGAAGCAGCTGAAGCTTTATTTGATAATTTATTCTTCTCTGACGAACGCTATGATTTATCTGCTGTTGGTCGAATGAAGTTTAACCGTTCATTAGGGCGTGATGACATTGAAGGCGAAAGCGTTTTAACGAAAGATGATATCGTTGACGTAATGAAGAAATTAATCGCTATTCGTAATGGTCACGGTGAAGTTGATGATATCGACCATTTAGGTAATAGACGTATTCGTAGTGTTGGTGAAATGGCAGAAAACCAATTTCGTATTGGTTTAGTTCGTGTTGAACGAGCAGTGAAAGAGCGCTTATCTCTAGGTGATCTTGATTCACTAATGCCACAAGATATGATTAATGCTAAACCAATTTCAGCAGCGATTCGTGAATTCTTTGGTTCAAGTCAATTATCTCAGTTTATGGATCAAAACAATCCACTATCCGAAATTACGCATAAACGTCGTATTTCAGCTTTAGGACCAGGTGGTTTAACGCGTGAACGAGCAGGATTCGAAGTGCGTGACGTACATCCAACGCATTATGGACGTGTATGTCCAATCGAAACGCCTGAAGGTCCAAATATTGGTTTGATTAATTCATTAGCAGTTTATGCTCGTACCAATGAGTATGGCTTTTTAGAAACACCATACCGTCGTGTTATTGATGGTATTGTAACTGATGAAATTAATTACTTATCTGCGATTGATGAAAGTGAATTTGTCATTGCACAGGCAAACTCAAATCTTGATGAAAATGGTCGTTTTAAAGAAGATTTAGTAACTTGTCGTTTAAGTGGTGAATCGGGTTTATATAGTCCTGAACAAATTCATTATATGGATGTATCAACTCAACAAATCGTATCAGTTGGTGCTTCATTAATTCCGTTCCTTGAACATGATGATGCGAACCGTGCCTTAATGGGTGCGAACATGCAACGTCAAGCAGTACCAACGTTAAAAGCTGAAAAGCCGTTTGTTGGAACTGGTATGGAACGTGCAGTAGCTGTTGACTCGGGTGTAACAGCGGTTGCTCGTCGTGGTGGTACAGTTCAATATGTTGATGCATCACGTATTGTGGTTAATGTTAATGCTGATGAAATATATGCAGGTGAAACAGGCATAGATATTTATAACTTAACTAAATATACTCGCTCTAACCAAAATACTTGTATTAACCAAATTCCATGTGTGAAATTGGGAGAAAAAGTTGAACGTGGTGATGTACTTGCAGATGGTCCATCTACTGACTTAGGTGAATTGGCATTAGGTCAAAATATGCGAGTGGCATTTATGCCATGGAATGGTTATAACTTTGAGGATTCTATTTTAGTTTCTGAAAAAGTGGTACAAGACGATCGTTTTACTTCGATTCATATTCAAGAGTTATCTTGTATTTCTCGTGATACGAAATTAGGTGCAGAAGAAATTACTGCGGATATTCCAAACGTAGGTGAAGCCGCACTGTCTAAACTTGATGAGTCTGGTATTGTATACATCGGTGCTGAAGTAAAAGGCGGTGATATTCTAGTTGGTAAAGTGACACCTAAAGGTGAAACACAATTAACGCCAGAAGAAAAATTACTACGTGCTATTTTTGGTGAAAAGGCGTCTGACGTTAAAGATACTTCATTACGTGTGCCAAATGGTGTTTCAGGTACTGTTATTGATGTTCAAGTGTTTACTCGTGATGGCGTAGAAAAAGATAAGCGTGCAATTGAAATAGAAGAGATGCAACTCAAACAGGCAAGAAAAGATTTAACAGAAGAACTTAAAATCTTAGAATCTGCATTGTTTGCTCGAATTCGTGATGTATTAATTTCAGGTGGAATCAAAGCGGATAAATTAGATGCTTTACCACATGAAAAATGGCTAACAATTGGTATCACAGACGAAGATAAACAGGCTCAATTAGAACAGTTGGCTGAACAGTACGACGAAATTAAAACAGATTTTAACAAAAAACTTGAAGCTAAACGTATGAAGATTACTCAAGGCGATGATCTACAGCCTGGCGTTCTTAAAATCGTTAAAGTTTACTTGGCAGTTAAACGTCAAATTCAGCCTGGTGATAAGATGGCTGGTCGTCATGGTAACAAAGGGGTTATTTCAAAAATTAACCCAATTGAAGATATGCCATATGATGAAAAAGGTCGTCCAGTTGATATCGTATTGAATCCGCTAGGTGTTCCGTCCCGTATGAATATTGGACAGATCTTAGAAACTCATTTGGGTATGGCTGCTAAAGGTATTGGTCAGAAGATCGATGCTATGCTAAAAGAACAGCAGGAATTAGCTAAATTACGTGAATTTATTCAAAAAGCGTATGATCTTGGTTTAGGTGCTGCGCAAAAAGTTAATGTTGCAGAATTTACTGATCAAGAAGTGATGACTTTAGCACAAAATTTACGTAATGGTATGCCATTAGCAACACCTGTATTTGATGGTGCTAAAGAACGAGAAATTAAGGCATTACTTGAGCTGGGTGACTTACCAACTTCTGGCCAAATTACTTTGTACGATGGTCGTACAGGTGAAAAATTTGAACGTCCAGTTACTGTAGGTTATATGTATATGCTCAAATTGAATCACTTAGTTGATGACAAAATGCATGCTCGTTCTACTGGTTCATACAGTCTGGTTACTCAACAACCATTGGGTGGTAAAGCTCAATTTGGTGGTCAACGTTTTGGTGAGATGGAAGTATGGGCACTTGAAGCATATGGTGCAGCTTATACCTTACAAGAAATGTTAACCGTTAAATCTGATGACGTAAACGGTCGAACTAAGATGTATAAAAATATTGTAGATGGCGATCATCGTATGGAGCCTGCGATTCCAGAATCATTTAATGTACTATTAAAAGAGATTCGTTCGCTAGGTATAAATATAGAGTTAGATGAAGAGTAATTTTCTCTAACTTAAATGATTTCTATTTATAGGGATAACTTATTAGTAATAATAAGTTATCTAATTGGTTTAACTCCATAGGAGTCAATTGTGAAAGACTTATTAAAGTTTCTAAAAGCACAAACAAAAACTGAAGACTTTGATGCTATCAAGATAGGCCTTGCTTCTCCTGATATGATTCGCTCATGGTCTTTTGGTGAAGTCAAAAAACCTGAAACAATCAATTATCGTACGTTCAAACCTGAACGTGATGGATTGTTTTGTGCACGTATTTTCGGACCAGTAAAAGATTATGAATGTTTATGTGGAAAATATAAACGTCTAAAACACCGTGGTGTTATTTGTGAAAAATGTGGAGTTGAAGTAACTCAAGCTAAAGTACGTCGTGAACGTATGGGGCACATTGAACTTGCATCTCCAACTGCTCATATCTGGTTTTTAAAATCATTACCTTCTCGCATCGGCTTATTGCTTGATATGCCACTTCGCGATATTGAACGAGTGCTTTATTTTGAGTCATTTATGGTTCTTGATGGTGGCATGACTAATTTAGAGCGAGGTCAGATTTTAACCGAAGAGCAATATCTTGACGCGTTAGAAGAGTTTGGTGATGAGTTTGATGCTCGTATGGGTGCTGAAGCTATCCAAGAATTATTGCGTAATATTGATGTGCAAGCAGAATGTGAAGCTCTACGCGATGAGCTAGCAACTACTAATTCTGAAACTAAGCGTAAAAAACTAACTAAACGTATTAAGATTATTGAAGCATTTATTCAATCAGAAAACAAACCTGAGTGGATGATCTTAAACGTATTACCTGTGTTGCCACCAGATTTACGTCCATTGGTTCCACTAGATGGTGGGCGCTTTGCAACATCAGATCTAAATGATCTTTACCGTAGAGTTATTAACCGTAATAACCGTTTAAAACGTTTATTGGATTTAGCTGCACCAGATATTATTGTACGTAATGAAAAACGTATGTTACAAGAATCTGTTGACGCATTATTAGATAATGGTCGCCGAGGTCGTGCGATTACAGGTTCTAACAAACGCCCATTAAAATCCCTTGCCGATATGATCAAAGGTAAGCAAGGTCGTTTCCGTCAAAACTTGTTAGGTAAACGTGTTGACTATTCGGGTCGTTCTGTAATTACTGTAGGTCCATACTTGCATTTGCATCAGTGTGGTTTACCGAAGAAAATGGCACTTGAATTATTCAAACCATTTATTTATGGGAAATTAGAACGTCGCGGTTATGCAACAACCATTAAAGCTGCGAAGAAAATGGTTGAGCGTGAAGATGCAATTGTTTGGGATATCTTAGATGAAGTTATTCGTGAACATCCAGTATTATTAAACCGTGCTCCAACGTTACATAGATTAGGTATTCAAGCGTTTGAACCTATCCTAATTGAAGGTAAAGCGATTCAATTACACCCACTAGTTTGTGCGGCATTTAATGCTGACTTTGATGGTGACCAAATGGCGGTTCACGTTCCATTAACGTTAGAAGCTCAGTTAGAAGCACGTGCGTTAATGATGTCAACCAACAATATTCTTTCACCAGCAAGTGGAGAACCTATTATCGTTCCTTCTCAGGACGTGGTTTTAGGCCTTTACTATATGACTCGTGATAAAGTTAATGCCAAAGGTGAAGGCATGGTATTAACTGGTCCTAAAGAAGCTGAAAAACTATACCGTTTAGGCCTAGTTGAATTGCATGCTAAGGTTAAAGTTCGTATTACTGAAAGCCAACGAAATAGTGTAGGTGAGTGGGAAGATACTACCTCGATTGTTGATACGACTGTCGGTCGTGCAATTCTATGGTTAATTATGCCAAAAGGAATGAACTTCTCTGTTATTAATCAGCCTCTTGGTAAAAAAGCGATCTCTAAGATTTTAAATATTTGTTATCGCCAATTAGGTATGAAAGATACGGTAATTTTAGCCGACCAAATTATGTACACTGGATTTGCTTATGCAGCACGTTCAGGGGTATCTGTTGGTATTGATGATATGGAGATTCCAGCTAAGAAATCACAAATCATCAATGAAGCTGAAATTGAAGTTGCTGAAATCCAAGAGCAATTCCAATCAGGTTTAGTAACTGCTGGTGAACGTTATAATAAAGTTATCGATATTTGGGCTGCAGCTAATGAACGTGTTGCTAAAGCCATGATGGATAACTTATCAACTGAAAAAGTCATTAACCGTGAAGGTGAGGAAGAAGTTCAATCTTCTTTCAATAGTATTTACATGATGGCCGACTCAGGTGCACGTGGTTCTGCTGCACAGATTCGTCAGCTTGCTGGTATGCGTGGTTTGATGGCAAAACCAGATGGTTCGATTATCGAAACACCTATCACAGCGAACTTCCGTGAAGGATTAAACGTACTCCAGTACTTTATTTCTACTCATGGTGCGCGTAAAGGTCTTGCCGATACTGCATTAAAAACAGCAAACTCAGGTTACTTAACTCGACGTTTAGTTGACGTTGCACAAGATCTAGTGGTAATCGAAGACGACTGTGGCACCTTAGAAGGTGTGGTCATGACACCAGTTATTGAAGGTGGTGATGTTAAAGAACCACTTCGTGAGCGTGTATTAGGTCGAGTTACAGCTGAAGATGTATTAAAACCTGGTAGTGCAGATATCTTAATTCCACGTAATACTTTGCTCGATGAAAGTAAATGTGACTTACTTGAATCAGAATCGGTAGATAGCGTTAAAGTACGTTCAGTTGTTTCGTGTGATACTGATTTTGGTGTTTGTGCAAAATGTTATGGACGAGATTTGGCTCGAGGTCACTTGGTTAATAAAGGCGAAGCCATCGGTGTTATTGCTGCGCAATCAATTGGTGAACCAGGTACTCAGTTAACCATGCGTACGTTCCATATTGGTGGTGCGGCATCGCGAGCTGCTGCTGAATCAAGTGTACAAGTTAAAAACAAAGGTAGTATTAAATTAACTAATGCTAAATTTGTAATTAACCCAGATAAGAAATTGGTTATTACTTCGCGTAATGCTGAATTAACCATTATTGATGAATTAGGTCGAATGAAAGAAACTTATAAAGTTCCTTACGGTTCGATTTTAAGTAAAGGTAATAGTGTAGCAGTTGATGCGGGTGAAACTGTTGCTAACTGGGATCCGCATACAATGCCAGTTATTTCTGAAGCAAAAGGTTTTGTTCGTTTTGTTGATATGGTTGATGGGCAAACTATTACTCGCCAAACTGACGAATTAACTGGTTTATCATCTATTGTGATATTAGATGTGGCAGAACGTACTGGTGTGGGTAAAGATTTACGTCCAGCAATTAAAATTGTTGATGCTAAAGGCAAAGATATCTATCTTTCTGGTACAGAAATGCTTGCACAATACTTTTTACCAGGTAAAGCGCTAGTACAGTTAGAGGATGGTGCAGAAATCAATATTGGTGACACACTTGCTCGTATTCCACAAGCATCTGTTGGTACCAAAGATATCACCGGTGGTTTACCTCGTGTTGCTGATCTATTTGAAGCACGTAAACCAAAAGAGCCTGCTATTTTAGCTGAAATTGATGGTATCATTTCATTTGGTAAAGAAACGAAAGGTAAACGTCGTTTAATTATCACTCCGTTAGATGGTAGTGAACCATATGAAGAAATGATTCCAAAATGGCGTCAACTTAACGTGTTTGAAGGTGAACAAGTTGGTCGTGGAGATGTAATTTCTGATGGACCTGAATCGGCTCATGACATTTTACGTCTACGTGGTGTTAATGCTGTAACACGCTATATTGTAAACGAGGTTCAAGAAGTTTATCGTCTACAAGGTGTAAAAATTAACGATAAACACATTGAAGTTATCGTGCGCCAAATGTTACGTAAAGCAACAGTTATTCATCCTGGTGGCTCTCGCTTGCTTGAAGGCGAACAACTTGAAGTTTCACGCTTGAAGATTATCAACCGTGAACTTGAGGCTCAAGGTAAAGAACCAATTGTTTATCTACACGATCTACTTGGTATTACCAAAGCATCATTAACGACTGAATCGTTTATTTCTGCAGCTTCGTTCCAAGAAACGACTCGCGTCTTAACTGAGGCAGCGGTAGCTGGTAAAAATGACGAATTACGTGGCTTAAAAGAAAACGTAATTGTTGGTCGATTAATTCCAGCTGGTACAGGTTATGCTTACCATAAGGAACGTTTACGTAAACGAGCAATGCCATCGACTGATGAGATTCAAACAACAATTTCAGCAGAAGAAGCTACAGCTAATTTAGCTGAGTTACTCAATTCTGCTGAACAGAATCAATAGTTTCATTAGATTTGATTTATAAATAGCACGCACAGCGTGCTATTTTTTATATTGTAAATACCCCCCCAAACTTAGTACACAACTCACGTAGAAAATTAAGCTGCTTGTTAGTGTTTTATACTCAATCGGTGTCATGTTATTTAATGCCTCATGCGGTCTTTCCGTGTTATCAATCGTTAACCATTCTTCGGTTACCTTCCTTACCTGTTCCAGATTATTAAAAAGATATAAATCCAATACCTCTGTATGGTACGAACGGTTAAATCGTTCAATAAAGCCATTTTGATAAGGGCTACTAGGCTTTATATAATCAATGGTTATATCATGTGATTTAGCCCAGTTTATTAAGGTTTTTCCTGTAAATTTTGGCCCATTATCGACCCGTATTTTTAATGGATACCCATGATATTCGGCCAGTTTATCTAAGTAACGGGTAATTCTTCCTGCTGGTAAGCTCACTGCAATATCAATACCTAACGCCTCACGATTAAAGTCATCGATGACATTGAATGTTCTAAAGCGACGTTGATTACGGCTACTGTCACTCATAAAATCCATTGACCAACATTCACCTTGTTTATTAGGAACCAATAGCTTTTCTGGTGTTCATGAGGGGGATACGTTTTTTAACGTTTAGCTCTAATATTAAGTTTCAACTCACAATATACCCGATACACTCGTTTATGATTCCATTTATAGCTGAGTTTTTTGATATGATTAAAGCATTTAGGAAAGCCCCAGCGTAAATGCCGGTCTGTGATAGCATTCAACACCGAAACAATCACTGAATCATCCTGTAACTTAGGTTGATAATAGTAAGCACAACGACTTAAGCCAACAATGGCACAATTCATAGCAATACTAACCGAATGATTTTGTTGTAGTTGCTGTGCCCACGTTTTACGTGCCTTTTTGTGAGCACTAAAGCTTTTTTATGATTTCTTCCTGAAGCTGGGATTTTAAGCTCAGTTCGGCAAACATCTGCTTAAACTTGCGGTTTTCAGCCTCTAGCTCCTTTAAGCGTTTGATATCCGAAGTTTCAATTCCGCCGTATTTTTCTCACCATTTATAAAAAGTTGAATTACCCATTCCATATTTATGGCACAGCTCTTTAACGGGAAGACCAGCTTCAGCTTCTTTTAAAATAGCTACGATTTGATGTTCAGTCATTTTTTCATAATTAAATCCCCTTTATTTTTATCATAGAGAATTTTCTACTTTTTTGCTGTACTATTTTAGGGGATAGTTACATGATGATTTTCGAGCGATTATGAAAGATAGTTTGTGTCGATTATCATAATAAATGAAAAGACCAAAATAACTACTTTTATACTGAAATATGGGTGTTTTCTGAAAAAACTTTACAAGAAAAAAATAATCATTAACAAAATGAATATTAAAGTAATAATCAACAACTCAAACAAATTATATTGTGTGATCCCATTGACGAAACCTTGATTTAAAGGTAATATGCGCGCCTTATGGCATTGTGTAGTTTTTAACTACACTAAAAAAATTTTTTAAGGTAGTATGCATATCTTATGCAAAATAAATTACCATTTACTATTGACCCGATTAAATCGGCACAAAAACGACTTGATTATATTGGATATTATCCACTTCAAGCGGTAAATAGGGTTGATAGCCCAAAAAGTGATATTGAGTGTAGTTTGTCTTTTTATTATGATGAACAAAAACTCTGCATTATCAATATTGATGCAAAATTAACGTTAGAACAAACTTGTCAACGTTGTTTTAAACCTTTTGTCACTGAAGTTCATGTGACGAATAAATTTAGTCCTGTTAAGAGCGATGCTCAAGCAGAGACGCTACCGGAACATTATGAACCCGTTTTGATGAACGAGTTTGGTGAAGTAGATATATTAGCGTTACTTGAGGACGAAATTATTCTCTCGTTACCAATTGCGCCGGTACATGATAGTAAACACTGCGAAGTGTCAGAGGCAGATATGGTATTTGGTGAAATTCCTACTGAGAATGAAAAAACAAATCCATTTGCAATTTTAGTTAGTTTAAAGAATAAGGGGTAAATCCATGGCTGTTCAACAGAATCGTAAAACTCGTGCAAAACGTGGTATGCGTCGTTCTCATGATGCATTAACTGTTGCTAATATCTCAGTTGATGAATCAGGTAAAACACATTTGCGTCATCACGTAACCGCTGATGGTTATTATCGTGGTCGTAAAGTGATTTCTAAATAATTATTTAGTAATTAGAAATCCTCAGGTGACATTTTGGATAATCTAACCATTGCGTTAGATGCTATGAGCGGGGACTTCGGTCCTCGTATTGTTGTTCCTGCTGCAATACAAGCACTAAATAATTATCCAACTCTTTCAATTTTTCTGGTAGGGTGTCTAACAGAAATCAATCCTTTTTTGCCTAAAGAAAAAGCAAAGTTAATTACTCAATACCAACAAGAAGGTCGATTAATGTTGATAGAATCGACATCAGTAATAGCTAATGATATGAAACCTTCTTATGCAATTCGTAATAGTCAAGGATCTTCTATGAGAATTGCGCTTGAACTAGTTAAAGATAATAAAGCTCAAGCATGTGTAAGTGCTGGTAATACTGGTGCGTTAATGGGGCTGTCAAAACTACTTTTGCATTCATTGATGGGTATAGATCGTCCTGCACTCGTTGCTATAGTTCCAGCATTAAACAATCAAAATACAGTAGTATTGGATTTAGGAGCTAATGCTGAGTGTGATAGTGATATGTTAGTTCAGTTTGCGATAATGGGTGAAATTTTAGCTAAAACAGTGCTTAATATTGAATATCCTCGTGTTGCATTACTTAATATTGGTGAAGAAGACATTAAAGGTTTGGATAAAATTCGTGCGGCTTCTGCTATTTTGAAATCAAATAACAAAATTAATTATATCGGTTATTTAGAAGGTAACGAACTTTTAACGGGTAAAACTGATGTACTCGTTTGTGATGGTTTTGTGGGTAATGTAACGTTAAAAACAGTGGAAGGCTTAATAAAAATTTTTATGTCTTCTTTTAAATTATCGTTAGGCCATAATTCATTATTATTGAAATTATTGAGTAAATGGCTACAAAGAAAAATTGCAAAAAATTTTGGTTATTTAGATCCCGGACGATATAATGGCGCTTGCTTGCTTGGACTTCGAAGTATTGTGATTAAAAGTCACGGTAGTGCCAATCAAAAATCATTTTATGCAGCAATAGAACAAGCTATTTTGGCTATACAAACAAATATACCTGAGAAGATAGCAACGAGCCTTTCTTCCGCACTACCCGAGAGCGAATAATTAGATGTATACAAAGATATTAGGAACTGGGAGTTATCTTCCAAAACAGATAAGAACTAATGCAGATCTTGAAAAAATGGTTGATACCAGTGATGAATGGATCACAACGCGTACTGGTATTAAAGAAAGACGTATCGCAGAGCCAGATGAAACTGTAACGAGCATGGCTTATGAAGCTGCTATAAATGCAATTGAAATGGCCAATATCGATAAAAAAGAAATCGGTATGATTATTGTTGCAACAGCAACTTCGGTCAATGCATTTCCAAGTTCTGCAACAGAATTACAAGCCAAATTAGGTATTGGTGATGTCGTTGCTTTTGATGTGTCAGCTGCTTGCTCTGGGTTTATTTATGCGCTTGATATTGCCGACAAATATGTTAAAAGTGGTGCAATTAAATATGCTTTAGTTGTTGGTTCTGACATGTTAACCCGTGGTGTTAATCCAAAAGATCGAGGCACCATCATTATTTTTGGGGATGGTGCAGGAGCGGTTGTTGTCGGCGCATCAGAAGACCCAGGTATTATTGCTTCGCATCTTCATGCTGATGGTCGTTATGGTGATCTATTAAAATATCCATATGTTGATCGTCGTAATATGAATGATCCTGTTTATATGACAATGCATGGCAATGAAGTGTTTAAAGTGGCAGTTAAAGAGCTGTCAAATTTGGTTGACGAGCTTTTAACTGAGAACACGCTCAACAAAGCAGATTTAGATTGGTTAGTCCCCCATCAAGCTAATTTAAGAATTATTTCTGCAACCGCAAAACGCCTAGATATGGATATGAATAAAGTTATTGTCACATTAGATAAGCAGGGTAATACTTCTGCTGCTTCTGTGCCTTGTGCTTTAGATGCAGGTGTAAGAGATGGACGAATTCAAAGAGGCCACCTAATTTTATTAGAAGCCTTTGGTGGCGGATTTGTTTGGGGATCTGCACTAGTTAGATTTTAGTTTATGAAGTATTTTTAATGATCAAGGATTTAATAATGACCAAATTTGCAATGGTATTTCCAGGACAAGGCTCTCAAGCTGTCGGTATGTTAAAAGATCTTGCTGATAATTTTCCGATTGTCAAATCAACATTTGATGAAGCTTCTGATGTGTTAGGTTATGATTTGTGGGATTTAGTACAAAAAGGTCCAGTAGAAGAACTAAATAAAACATGGCAAACACAGCCAGCGCTACTTGCTTCATCTGTTGCAATATTTAGAGTATGGCAAAGTGTTAATGGTACTCAACCCGATTTTATGGCAGGTCATAGTTTAGGCGAATATTCTGCTTTAGTTTGTGCAGGCGTGATTGATTTTAAAGATGCGATTAAATTAGTCGAATTACGCGGAAAATTAATGCAAGAAGCCGTGCCAAGCGGCACAGGTGCAATGTATGCTATTATTGGATTAGATAACGAATCAATTAGCAAAGCATGTGAACAAGCGGCTCAAGGGCAGATTGTTGCGCCAGTGAATTTTAATTCACCTGGCCAAGTAGTTATTGCTGGTAATAAGGAAGCTGTTGAACGTGCAGGCTCACTATGTAAAGATGCGGGTGCTAAGCGTGCATTACCGCTTGCTGTTAGCGTGCCATCACATTGTGCGTTAATGAAGCCAGCAGCTGACAAATTAGCCACTACATTAAATGATATTGAATTTAACACACCAAAGTTTGCTGTTATCAATAATGTTGATGTTAAAGTTGAAACATCTGCAGAAAAAATTAAAACTGCATTAATTGCTCAGCTTTACAGCCCTGTACGTTGGGCTGAAACTGTTGAGTATATGGCAAAACAAGATGTAAAACTTTTAGTTGAAATGGGGCCGGGGAAAGTATTAACTGGATTAACTAAACGTATTGTTGATACACTTTCTGGTCTTGTGGTTAATGATAAAGTATCATTAGAAACGGCATTAGAAAACACAAAGTAAAATGGTAAAAGAGGTGGTTATGAACCTATCAGGAAAAATTGCTTTAGTTACGGGCGCAAGTCGTGGAATTGGTAAAGCAATTGCAGAAAAATTAGTTGCTTGTGGCGCAACTGTTATTGGTACGGCAACAACAGAAAAAGGTGCTGAAGCTATTAGCCATTACTTAGGAGCAAATGGTAAAGGTCTTGCGTTAAATGTGACTGATGAAACATCAATTGAGTCGGTTATTGGTGCAATTAAGGCTCAATTTGGTGATATTGATATTTTGGTTAATAACGCAGGTATTACTCGTGACAATTTATTAATGCGGATGAAAGAAGATGAATGGCAAGATATTTTGGATACAAATTTAACATCTGTTTTTCGCTTATCTAAAGCATTATTGCGCACAATGATGAAAAAACGCTATGGAAGAATTGTAACCATTGGCTCAGTAGTAGGCACAATGGGAAATGCCGGCCAAGCTAACTATGCGGCAGCTAAAGCTGGATTAATTGGTTTTAGTAAATCATTAGCACGTGAAGTTGCATCACGAGGTATTACTGTTAACGTGGTTGCACCTGGTTTTATTGCAACTGATATGACTGATGCATTAACTGATGAACAAAAATCTTTAACATTAGCACAAGTTCCTGCTGGACGATTAGGTGAACCAGTAGAAATAGCTAATGCAGTAGCATTTTTAGTATCAGATGAAGCATCTTATATTACTGGTGAAACTTTACATGTCAATGGTGGCATGTATATGGTGTAATTGGTTAGAATAGTGTAAAATAAGCCATTATTTTAACGTTTTGAACAAAAATTAAGCAATTGGGTTGAAAAATGATTGGCATCTTTTTCAACATTTTATAAACTTACATTCACCGCCACTTTCGGCGATTTTTATAGGAAAAAAAAGAGTATGAGCACTATTGAAGAGCGAGTTAAGAAAATTATTGTTGAGCAACTTGGTGTAAAAGAAGAAGAAGTTAAAAACGAATCTTCTTTCATTGAAGATCTTGGCGCTGACTCTCTTGACACCGTTGAATTAGTTATGGCTTTAGAAGAAGAATTTGATACAGAAATTCCAGATGAAGAAGCTGAAAAAATTACAACTGTTCAATCTGCAATTGATTATATCACTGCAAATCAATAAGGTTAGTAGAGTTTTCATGATAGGCGGTCAAATGATCGCCTAGTTTGTATTTATATCTTTAATTATTAATTTATAGACAACTTGATATAAATTTATAGAAAACTCCAAATAAAATTTTTCAATGATTCAAATTTCATTTCAATCCTTTCCTGGAGGGCAATGTGTCTAGACGCAGAGTTGTTGTTACTGGAATGGGCATGATATCTCCTGTAGGTAATACAGTTGAATCCACTTGGCAAGCTTTGTTAGCTGGGCAAAGTGGTGTTGAACTCATAGAGCACTTTGATACAGCCCCTTTCGCAACGCGCTTCGCAGCGATGGTAAAAAACTTTAATGGCGAAGATTATAATATTTCACGCAAAGATGCACGTAAAATGGATTATTTTATCCAATATGGCATTGCTGCAGGTATGCAGGCAATGCGAGATGCAGGCATTGAAATCACGAATGAAAACGCAGAACGAATCGGTTGTGCTATAGGTTCTGGTATTGGTGGGCTTGGGTTGATTGAAGAAAACCACAGTGCATTAGTAAATGGTGGTCCACGCAAGATTAGCCCGTTTTTTGTACCATCAACAATTGTTAATATGATTGCAGGTCACTTATCTATTATTTATGGATTAAAAGGACCGAGCATTACTATTGCAACAGCTTGTTCTTCAGGTGTTCATAATATTGGGCACGCTGCACGCATGATTGCTTATGGTGATGCTGATGCGATGTTAGCTGGTGGCGGCGAGAAAGCGAGTACTCCATTGGGTATCGGTGGTTTTGGTGCAGCTCGTGCTTTATCAACTAACAACGACAATCCTAAAGCAGCAAGCCGACCTTGGGATAAAGATCGTGATGGTTTTGTGTTGGGTGATGGTGCAGGAATCATGTTCTTAGAAGAATATGAACACGCCAAAAAACGTGGAGCTAAGATTTACGCTGAACTAGTTGGGTTTGGTATGAGTGGTGATGCTTATCATATGACTTCGCCTCCAGCCGATGGTAGTGGTGCTGCCTTAGCAATGAAATGTGCGCTGCGCGATGCAGGTATTACTCCAGAACAAGTTGGTTATATTAATGCTCATGGTACATCGACCCCTGCTGGTGATAAAGCTGAAACTGAAGCGGTAAAAAGTATTTTTAAAGAAAATGCTAGTAAAGTGATGGTAAGTTCAACCAAATCTATGATAGGGCATTTATTAGGTGCTGCTGGTGCGGTTGAATCAATTTTTACTGTCCTAGCATTGCGTGATCAAGCTGTTCCGCCGACAATTAATCTTAATAACCCTGATAAAGGGTGTGATCTTGATTATGTCCCCAATACAGCGCGTCAGGTTAAAAATTTAGAATATGCACTTTGTAACTCTTTTGGTTTTGGTGGAACCAATGGTTCGGTACTATTTAAAAAAATATAATTTTTAGTTATTCTCCCATCACTGAAAGTGGTGGGGATTTATTCATCTCTTGTTAAAGTGTTGTCAATAATAGTCCATTTTTATTAAGTAAAAATGTAGCGTATTCCTCATTTTTCCAACATTCTATTTGGTAAATTGAATGTTGAAGCTTATTTTATATTTATACCAACAAATATACATTCTCCTTGATTGAAGACGATATGTTTAGTGTGTGTTCAAATTTTATTCTAATATTTTAGGAGCTTTAAATGTGGCAGATGGCTGTTGCTCATGCTATTCATAATGGCTTTACTGTATCAGAAGCAACACAAGATTATTGGCTGGAGAAACAGTAGCGATAGGTACTTTGGTAATGTTAATCGATAGTGATCCAGATATGATTGAAACTGTATATAATTTCTGTGAATCTGTCGGTTTACCAATTGCTCTGGCTGAAATTGACTTAACTAATGCCAGTGATGAAGACTTGATGAAAATCGCTACAAAAGTAGCAAATACAGAGGGATTACGTCGTAAATAGCTTTGCACTTTTTTAGATTAATTGTGCTAACTTTAAATGTACTCTGGTTGGTTTTTTACATCAAGAGTTTTTATTTCTTTTACATTTTGTTGTAAGTTCATGTAGGTAAAGAGAATAAGAAAATTCTTCTTGCTTGTGTTATAATTCAAAGCTAATTTTATCGCTTCATTTCTGGTAATTATGGCAGAACCAAAATTTATTCATCTTCATTTGCATAGTGATTTCTCTATGATTGATGGAATTGCTAAGGTAGGTGCATTAGTAAATGAAATGAGCAAGTTGCAGATGCCTGCATTTGCAATCACTGATTTTACTAATCTTTGTGGACTGGTTAAGTTTTACGGCTCAGCAATGTCAAAAGGTATTAAACCTATCATTGGTGCAGATCTCGCTATTAGAAGTTCTCAATTGCCTGATGATATTTATCATCTAACTCTTTTAGCAGCTAATAATCAGGGATATCAAAATCTTACTTTATTGATTTCTAAAGCCTATCAGCGAGGATACATTGGAGATTTGCCTGTTGTTGATAATGAGTGGTTAATTGAGCATCGAGAAGGATTAATTGTATTAGCTGGACGAGAAAGTGATATTGGTATCGGTATCGTTCGCAATAATCAAACTATTATTGAGCATGCTATTAATTTTTACCTTGAAAATTTTAATGAGCATTTTTATTTTGAGCTAGTACGGACTAAACGAATCAATGAAGAGCTATTTATTCATAGTGCAATAAGATTGGCTGAACAGTATCAATTACCCGTGGTTGCTTCTAATGATGTTCGTTTTTTAAAAGCTTCAGATTTTGAGGCTCACGAAATTCGTGTTGCTATTCATGATGGAAATACACTTGAAGATCCTTCCCGACCTAAAAATTACTCAGCAGAGCAATATTTACGATCTGAACAGGAAATGTGTGAACTATTCTCTGATATACCAGAAGCGCTTGAAAATAGTGTTGAAATAGCAAAGCGCTGTAATGTAACCATCCGGTTAGGTGAATATTTTTTACCTAAATTTCCTACTGGTGATATGTCGACCGAAGATTTCTTAGTGCATAAATCGCGTGAAGGTTTAGAAGAAAGACTTGAGTTTTTATTTCCCGATCCAAAAGTTAGAAAACAAAAAAGACCTGAATATGATGAGCGTTTAGAAACAGAATTAACGGTTATTAATCAGATGGGTTTTCCTGGATACTTTCTAATCGTTATGGAATTTATTCAATGGTCGAAAGATAATGATATTCCCGTGGGACCTGGGCGTGGTTCAGGTGCGGGTTCACTAGTTGCGTATGCTTTAAAAATTACCGATTTAGACCCACTGGCGTTTGACTTACTTTTTGAACGATTTTTGAATCCAGAACGTGTTTCAATGCCTGATTTTGATGTCGACTTTTGTATGGAAAAGCGAGATCTAGTAATTGATCACGTTGCTGATATGTATGGTCGTGATGCGGTCTCTCAAATTATTACTTTTGGGACTATGGCGGCTAAAGCGGTAATCAGGGATGTTGGCCGAGTACTTGGACATCCTTATGGTTTTGTTGATAGAATTTCCAAATTAATTCCCTTAGATCCAGGAATGACATTGGCTAAAGCTTTTGAAGTTGAGCCTCAACTTCAGGAGTTATACGATAATAATGAAGAAATTAAATCATTAATTGATATAGCACGTCAATTAGAAGGCGTAACTAGAAATGCAGGTAAGCATGCTGGGGGGGTTGTCATTTCCCCAACTAAGATTACAGATTTTTCGCCAATTTATTGCGATCCAGAAGGAAATCACCCAGTAACCCAGTTTGATAAAAATGATGTTGAATATGCAGGTCTTGTTAAATTTGACTTTTTAGGACTAAGAACATTAACCATTATTGATTGGGCAATCAAAATGATTAATGAACGTCAGTTAAGAGAAGGAAATAAACCAGTCGATATTACTCGAATTCCTCTTGATGATCAGCCGTCATTTGATTTGTTATTGAAAGCTGAAACAACAGCTGTGTTCCAGCTTGAATCTCGAGGTATGAAAGACTTAATAAGGCGATTAAAACCTGACTGTTTTGAGGATATGATCGCTTTAGTTGCTTTATTTAGACCAGGTCCGTTACAATCAGGCATGGTAGACAACTTTATTGACCGTAAACATGGCAGAGAAGAAGTATCCTATCCTGATATAAAATATCAACATGAATCATTAAAACCTATCTTAGAACCAACATACGGTATTATTTTGTACCAAGAACAAGTTATGCAAATTGCTCAGACTTTGTCCGGTTATACCTTAGGTGGTGCGGATTTATTACGTCGAGCTATGGGGAAGAAAAAACCTGAGGAAATGGCAAAGCAACGCTCTGTCTTTAAAGAAGGTGCCGAAAAGCAAGGTATCGATGGTGAGCTTTCCATGCGCATTTTTGATTTAGTGGAAAAATTTGCCGGTTATGGTTTTAATAAATCCCATTCAGCAGCTTATGCGCTTGTTTCTTATCAAACATTATGGTTAAAAACTCACTATCCAGCAGAATTTATGGCTGCAGTTATGACTGCAGATATGGATAATACTGATAAAATTGTCGGTTTAGTTGATGAATGCTTACGGATGGGATTAAAGGTTAACCCTCCAGATATTAATAGTGGCCTTTATCACTTTCATGTGAATGATAAAGGTGAGATTGTTTACGGGATTGGAGCTATAAAGGGTGTCGGTGAAGGGCCTATTGAGGCAATTGTTGAAGCACGTAATAGTGGTGGATATTTTAAAAATATATTTGAACTTTGTGCTCGAACAGATATGAAAAAGATCAACCGCCGTGTACTTGAAAAACTTACTATGGCAGGGGCATTTGATAAATTAGGCCCTCACAGAGCAGCTATTTTGCATAGTATTAATGATGCAATGCAGGCAGCGGATCAATATGCAAAAGCTCAAGATATTGGTCAAGAAGATATGTTTGGAGTCTTAGCGGAAGAACCTGAACAAGTTGAGCATGCTTATGCTGCGGTACCTGAATTACCCGATCAAGTTTTGCTTGATGGCGAGCGTGAAGCTTTAGGGCTTTATTTAACAGGGCATCCTGTAACGCAATATTTAAAAGAATTAAATCGTTATACTGGTGGATTGCGAATTAGTGAAGCATCTCCGACAGGCTGGGGAAAAACGGTCACTTTTGCTGGTATTGTTACTGATGCTAGGACCAGAATTACTAAAAAAGGTAAAAAAATTGGCTTGTTTACTTTGGATGATCGTTCAGGCCGTATTGATGGTATGCTTTTTGCAGAATCTTTGGAAAATTTTGGACATTTACTCGTAAAAGATAAGATCTTAATTGTTACAGGCCAAGTTAGTAATGATGATTTTAATGGTGGTTTTAAAATGTCAGTGCGGGATATTGTTGATCTAAAAGATGCCCGTGCTAAATATGTAAAAGGACTGTCCATTACATTAACTGAAAGCGAAGCAAATCAAGCGATATTGCAGCGTTTACAACAACTTTTAGAACCTTATCGTCATGGTAGTGTGCTTGTCAACTTATATTATCACCGAGATGATTCGGTTGTTAGAATTCAATTCGGCACGACATGGAGAGTTATTCCAGAGGACTCTCTAATTGTTGAATTAAAGACACTTATTGGCATTGATCGTATTGAATTTGAGTTTGAATAAGAAAATAAACTTATTAATAGTATTCTGATTGATTAATTGAATTTATTAAATAAATGATGTTACTTTAATTATATGTAAGTGGTATAACATTTTGAATAGTTGAAGTCTAATAATATAAATTTAAGTGACTTTAATGAGTATTACATAGTAGAATTGGCTTAATTTTATTTTAAGAATTAGCCAGTATACTGTATTAGATGTGTATTTTATTAAAATACCAAATAAATTAAGAGGCAATTACAAGCGTTATGAACAATTTTTTGGAATTTGAAAAGCCGATAGCGGAATTAGAAGCAAAAATTAATTCCTTAAAGAATATTGATTCGCAACAAGTTGAATTAGATATTAATTTAGATAAAGAGATTAAGCAATTACATAAAAAAAGCCGTGAATTAACAAAAAAAATATTTGCTAATTTAACTCCTTGGGAAATTGCGCAACTAGCAAGACATCCAAATCGTCCTTATACATTGGATTATCTGAAAGAAATTTTTACTGATTTTGATGAATTAGCTGGTGATAGGGCTTATGCTGACGACAAAGCAATTGTTGGTGGAATAGCTCGTATTGATGGAAGATCTGTGGTGGTTATTGGGCATCAAAAAGGTCGAGAAACAAAACAGAAAATTTACCGAAATTTTGGTATGCCTGCTCCAGAAGGGTATCGAAAAGCTTTACGATTAATGCAATTAGCGGAGCGTTTTAAATTACCAATTATTACTTTTATTGACACTCCAGGCGCTTATCCTGGTATTGGTGCTGAAGAAAGGGGGCAAGCAGAAGCTATTGCTCGTAATTTAAGAGAAATGTCACGTCTTAAAGTACCTACTATTTGTACAGTAATTGGAGAGGGAGGCTCTGGGGGCGCTCTTGCTATTGGGGTTGCCGATAAAGTTAATATGCTTCAATATAGTACTTACTCTGTTATATCGCCAGAAGGTTGTGCTTCGATTTTATGGAAAAGTGCTGATAAAGCACCAGTTGCAGCTGAAGCTATGAATATGACTGCAGATAAATTACTAAAATTGAATCTTATTGATTCGATTATACCTGAGCCACTGGGCGGTGCCCACCGTGATTATGCTGTTGTATCTAATTCACTCAAAACACAGTTACTTAGTGATCTTGATGAACTTGAAAGTATGGATTTATCTGTATTACTAGAAAGAAGATATCAACGCTTGATGAACTATGGCTACGTAAGGTAATTTGGAATATTGTAATGAAAAAATCGACAGGTTTACTACGTATCCTTAAGGCAGCAAAATATTCTTTAAAAGGTTTGAAATCAGCTATCAAACATGAAGCCGCATTTCGCCAAGAGTTAATTCTATTAATTGTGGCTTATATTATTGTAATGCTAGTCGATTTTTCTATTTATGAACGTATTTTATTACTTAGTTCAATTGGAGTTGTGATGATTACTGAGTTAATAAATAGTGCAATAGAGTGTGTAGTTGATCGGATTGGTTCTGAAAGGCATGATTTATCTGGCCGAGCAAAGGATTATGGCTCGGCTGCTGTATTTTTGTCGTTATTATTGACTATTATCTTGTGGATTTATCTATTTTCTTGTCACTTTTCATCATAATTTTTTATTTAAACGTAGGTTTTCCGGAAAGTTTTGACAATAGTTTAATTACCCAAAATCTATTCGGTAACTAGTTCTCTAATGATGAAATTTCCTGTTTGTTCAACGTCTAAAGTTGTTTTTAGCCATGGTAAAATTGTACGCATTTGTTCGTGTAATTTCCATGGAGGATTAATTACTATCATTCCTGATGCTGTCATGCCTTTTTGGTTATTATCAGGCTTTATTGCCAGCTCAAATTGTGAAATTCGTTTTATGCCTAAATTAATAATATTATCAATCATTTTTTGAGTTTGTGTACGAGATACCACAGGATACCAAATTAAGTAAACACCTGTTGCAAAACGTTTATATGCTTCAAATAATGCTGCAGGGATTTTTTGATAATCGTCTTTAATTTCATAAGAAGGATCAATCAATATTATTCCACGACGAGATAGTGGAGGTAACTTTGATTTTAATTGGGAAAATCCATCTTCACGTAAAACTTTTGTTCGTTTATCTTTACTAAATTCTTGTTTTAATAAAGGGTAATCAGTTGGGTGTAACTCTGTAAGGTTGAGCTTGTCTTGTTCACGTAATAATTGCTTGGCAATTAATGGTGAACCTGGATAATATTTTATTTCCTCAAAAGGATTATAGCGTCTTAGTACCGATATATATGTATTAAGCAATTCAGGAATATTAGATTGTTGCCATAGTAAATTAATTCCTGATAAATATTCACCCGTTTTTTCTGCATGCTCACTTCTTAACAGATATCGTCCAGCCCCCGAGTGTGTATCTAAATATAAAAAAGGCTTTTCTTTTTCTTTTAATGATTCAATACATAACGTTAAAACAATATGTTTTAATATATCTGCATGATTTCCAGCATGGTAACTGTGGCGGTAGCTTAGCATAGGGAATCTACTCCCTTTTGTTCATTTTTTTGCATATAAAAGGTTATTAAGGATAAGCAAAGAAGACAAGGAATTTCCATTAATTCTTCAATGAGATCTTTTCGCTCTTTTGTTATAACTAGAAATTCATGTCCAATACGGTGATGTTCTGCAATATCAGCTATACCTAAGAATAAAAAAGCAAAGAATATATGCCAAAATGGTATTTTTTCGTATTTGTAGCGACGAGCAATTTCTCGGCGAATCGTGGGTAAAAATATACTTAGTATTGGGATCGCTATTAATATACTAGCAATGATTTTATAATAGAAACGAGGTACCTCAGGAAAAAAGTCTCGTCCCCAACTAATTCCTCGACCAAAAAGCATAAACCACCAGAAAATTGTCCAAACCCAAAATCTATAAAGCTCAGAATGTTCAGATACTCGTTTTGCATAATAATAGGTATAACAGCACATAAATAATAAGAAGAGAGATTGAATATGTTCAATCACTACAACCGTCATTCCATTGTATAAAGGTATAAAGCAATTTCCCGTCATATAAAGGATAATGCCAAGAGTGATAATTAATAACGAACTTTTGTAAAAATGAAAATCTAACTTACACATACAATATCTTATTATTAAAAAGCGCTTTTAAGTTTGAGTATAGTACCGCATTTACGACACAAATAACTAGTTTTATTCTTTTGAATTTTGTTGTGTCTTATCGAAGTTAAGTGATGTTGTTGACAATTGCAGTAGTATAAATAAGTATTGCGTTGAATGGAAAAACGGTGAGTTGTCACAGGGCTTTTTTCTAATATTTCTGACATAATATATTGCCATTCTTTGCCATGTGGTTTTACTTTGCCAAACTTTTTAAACACAATGAGATGAGCTAATTCGTGAGGCACAACTTCCTCAATAAATTGAGTACCATTATCTAGCAACATAATCGAATTAAGTTGAATTTCCCAACGTGTTAAAAAGGCACTACCAGCAATACTGCCTTTGGGTTTATAAATGATCTTAGGTTCTTTATATTGGGAATGTAGACGTTGATTGGCTTGCATTAAGTGAGTTCTTAGACAAGCCATAGTTTGATTATGTAAATAAATTGGTATGCGTTTATAATCCTGCTGCATCACGTAGTAGTGCCGCTTTATCAGTTTTTTCCCAAGGGAATATATCTCGACCAAAATGACCGTAACTTGCAGTTTGTTGATAGATCGGTTGAATTAGATCAAGCATTTGGATCAATCCATAAGGTCTTAAATCAAAGAATTCTTTAATAAGCGATACAATTTTATTGTGATGGATTTTTTCTGTGCCGAAAGTATTGACATAGATTGATGTAGGATTGGCAATACCAATTGCATAAGATATTTGTAATTCACATCTGTCAGCAAGTCCTGCAGCAACAATATTCTTTGCAACATAGCGTGCGGCATAAGCTGCTGAGCGGTCAACTTTTGAAGGATCTTTTCCAGAAAAGGCCCCACCACCATGATGAGCTGCTCCACCGTACGTATCGACAATGATTTTTCGTCCAGTTAGTCCACAGTCTCCCATAGGGCCACCAATAACAAAACGCCCAGTAGGATTAATAAAGTATTTTGTTCTAGATGTTAACCATTCGGCTGGTAATGTTGGTTTAATGATTTCTTCCATGACGGCTTCATGTAATGCTTTTTGCTCAATATCTTCTGAATGCTGAGTTGATAGAACGATTGTATCAACACCTTTTATCTGACCGTCTTGGTAAATTAATGTTACTTGGCTTTTTGCATCAGGTCTTAACCAAGGAAGTGTACCATTTTTTCTAACTTCTGCTTGGCGGCGCATTAAGTCATGAGCATAGCTTATAGCAGCAGGCATTAGATTTGGCATTTCATTTGTAGCATAACCAAACATAATACCTTGGTCACCAGCACCTTGCTCTAAAGGATCGTTTCGATCAACTCCTTGATTGATATCCGGAGATTGTTTACCAATAGCATTAAGTACAGCACATGAATTTGCGTCAAATCCCATTTCTGAACTGGTATATCCAATATCATTAATTGTTTTTCGAGTTAATTCTTCAATGTCTACCCAAGCTGAAGTAGTGATTTCACCACCCACTAAAGCCATACCTGTTTTTACATATGTTTCGCAAGCAACACGCGCTTTTGGATCTTGTTTTAAAATTGCATCAAGTACAGCATCAGATATCTGATCGGCAATTTTATCTGGATGACCTTCTGAAACAGATTCGGAAGTAAATAGAAATTCTGACATAGAATACCTTCTTAACTTAATTTTTGCATAAGTATATCTAGTTATTTTAGCAGTTTTACCGTCTAGACGTCTAGTCCATAATTTATGGAACTAAATGCAACATTAGCTTAGGTAAAATAGTTGCATTAATTTTTAATCGATTTACGATATGACGCGTTTCTAATTTATTACTTAATGTCTTATAGCTAAAATGAATATCGTAAAACAATCGCCTTCAGTGTTAGTATTTGATTCAGGTATTGGTGGTCTATCTGTTTATAATGAAATTTACAATAAAATACCTAATGCACACTATATCTATGTATTCGATAATGAGATGTTCCCTTATGGAGATAAATCATCAGAGTTTTTAATTAATAGAGTGAACTCTGTCATTGAGGCTGTTAATAAATTTTATCCAATTGATTTAGCAGTTATTGCTTGCAATACAGCTAGTACTATTTGTTTGCCTAGTTTGCGTGCTAAATTTTCTTTTCCTATTATTGGTGTTGTACCAGCGATTAAACCAGCTAGCTTACTTACTAAAAATAAATGTATAGGATTATTAGCTACAAAAGCAACAGTTGAAAGAACTTATATAGCCGATTTAATAAAGCAATTTGCCTCGCATTGTACTGTTAAAATGTTAGGTTTATCGGAATTAGCAATTATAGCCGAAAATAAATTACAAGGCATTAATGTAGATATGAAACAGTTAAAAGAACTAATGCAACCTTGGCTTGGACTACAAATAATCCCCGATACAATAGTTTTAGGTTGTACGCATTATCCTTTTATTAAAACAGAATTACAGACGCTTTTTCCTCAGGCGAGTCTAATAGATTCAGGTTATGCGATTGCAACAAGGGTCTGTAATTTACTAAATGATAAATATAATCTGGACCAAATAATTCCTTCTGCGTCCGAAAATATTGTATTAAGTACAGTTTATACTCAGTCTGTAGAAAAGTTGATTGAAAAACTATCGGATTATAATCTTAATAAATATCATGCCATTAAAGTTTATAAAGGTTAAAACTTGCGCAACCGGGTAACTATTTTATCTTTTTTGCTTGCACAAAAATTTTAAGCCCCTATAATGCGCATCCACTGACACGCAATCAGCGACAAGCAGGCGGGGAGTTGGTG
>NZ_JBIDFB010000011.1:0-97178 GCF_046635565.1 Gilliamella sp. BG7
TATCATTGGCCATTTTCTGTTCTTTAATCTCTTTTTCTAACGCCATAATCCGCTGTTGCTCAGCGGTTAACTCTCGATGACTAGTTTTATTCGGGGAAAGTTGCCTAATCCATTTATCTAGGGTTGATTTACCCACACCTAGATGGTTGGCAAGTTCGCTGATAGAAAGGTGTGCATTAGATAACGCATAATCCACTGATTGTTGTTTGAATTCAATACTAAATTTTTTGACCAGATATTTGTCTCCTATGATTTTTGTTTATATCATAGAGGCGACTTATGTCCAGTTTTTTTGCGAGGATCAGTGAATTGTGTACTAAGTTTGGGGTATTTACAATGATATTCTTTTATAACATCAATTCCATCCCCCGATACCGCAAATCTGGCTTTTTAATCCACGCTTGAGCATCAATAATTGCCAATTCTCGAGCCTCTTTTTGTTTGGTGACCTCTAGCACGTGATTAGCGGCATTGGCGGCTAATTCAAACGCCATTAATTGGGATTGTCCATTAATTAGATGCGCTGTAAACAAGCTACAAATTAAATCACCCACACCTAATGGACGATGTGGAAAGTCATATAGTGGGCGGGCAAGATGATAGTTTTGGGTTGGCGTAGCTAACACCATTTCAAATAGGTCGGTTGTTTTGCCAGCATGCACCAAATTTTTTACTAATATAGCTTTAATAGACTGTTTTTGTAGTTTTTTTATTGCATTTAGTACATCGTTAAATGTTTTAATTTCGATATCAGAAAGTATTTGTAATTCTAATAAATTTGGTGTGATATAATCGGCTTGTTTAACCGCTTGTTTAGTGAAGAAATCAATAATACCTTGTGGCAGTGAACTACCTTTATTGATATCGCCACCCATAACAGGATCACAAACATAGATAGCATTAGGGTTATAGTATTTAATTTTGTTGACTGCTTCTAAGATTTCTTCGCCTTGTTCAGCAAGACCAATATAGCCCGAAATAATGGCGTCAATAGACTTTAAGATCCCAATTTTTTCTAGACTATTAACTATTCGTGTAATTTGTTTAGCACCAAGCACTATGCCATCATAATGAGGATAAACCGTATTACTGGATAATTGCACGGTATGGATCGGCATAACTTCAACGCCTTGTAGCTGCATGGCTAATGTCGATACCTTGTTACCGGCATAACCATAAACAACATTTGATTGAATTGATAATACTGTTTTCATATGTTTGCCTTATTATTCGTCATAGTAATGATAGCGGTTTAGGAGATAGATACAGATGATAGATATCAATGCTAAACAACAATAAAACAAGGCTAATGGTATCCAAAAAGCTTTGTAAGTATAAATAATATATGCCCCTATCATCGGAATTAGGCTACCAAAAATGGCAGCGCAACCTTGATAGCTGATAGATAACCCTGTGTAACGTATTCTGGTAGGAAAAACTCGACTTAAATAGCCCGCTATTACGCCATAAAAGCCACTGTAGCAAATTACGTTGAGCGAAATACCAATAATAAAGCTATTTTTTGTGCCTAGCTGAATGATTGGGAATAATAAAAATACCGATCCCATTGCTAAGATTGCCGAACAAATTAAAAATCGTGTTGCCGAGTATTTTTCTGAAAAATAGGCAATAAAAGGTTGCACAACAAAATGCACAATCGCAATCCAAAATAGAGCATCAACAATTATCTTGTCTTCAATACCTAGTGCAATAGTGGTATAGCCAATCATTAATGTATTAGAAAATATTCCACTAAATGACAATACATTAGCGCCAATGCTTAAAATTAATAGTGGTGTTGATTTTTTTAAAACTTCAATAATCGGTATTGAGTCTTGCTTTAAGTTTGCTTGCTTTTTGCATGATTCGATAAAGACAGGTGACTCGGTTAAGGTGACTCTAGCAATAATGCCAATAATTAATAAAATAGAACTGGCTAAAAATGGAATACGCCAGTAGCCACTATTAATAAGCTCAGCTATAGGTGAACGGATAATATAAGAAAAGACCAATAATGCTAAAATATTTCCTGCTGGGCTTCCCCACTGTGCAAAGGAAGAAAAGAAGTTTTTTAACCCTTTTGGGGCATGTTCATTGGTCATAAGCACTGCACCGCCCCATTCACCACCAACCGCAATCCCTTGTAATATGCGTAATGTAACTAATAATATTGGTGATAAAATGCCTGCTTGTTGATAAGAGGGTAATAAACCAACACAGGTGGTGGCACACCCCATTAAAACCAACGTAGTAATTAACGATTTTTTACGCCCCAAACGATCACCAATATGACCAAATAGTAACGCTCCTAAAGGACGTGATAAAAATCCCACGGCAAAGGTGGCAAAAGATCCTAAGATTTGCACAAATTGATTATCATCAGGAAAAAAAAGCTGACCAAATATTAATACTGATGCCAAGGCATAGATATAAAAATCATACCATTCAATGGTCGTACCAATAAAGGCGGCAAAAGCGACTTTTTTAGCTGATGAATTGGACATAAGTAATCTTAGGGCTATCGCGGTTGTAAGTTAATAATGAGTACGAAACTAGCACAAAACTATTAATATGACAATTTGTTATCTTCTAAGAAAAGAAAAATGCAATGGATAGATTTAGTATCTAATTTAGTGACAGAATTAACTGTCACCTTTATTATTTTCCTCTATACAGAAACACGCAATTTTATGTTCATTATAATTAATAAGCTGTGGTTGTTCTGTTGTACAACGTGAAAATGCTAAACGGCATCGAGCATTAAACGCACAACCCATAGGTGGATTTAGCGGACTTGGTAATTCACCTTCTAATTTAATTCTATCTCGTCTAAGATCAGGATTTAATCTTGGGGTTGCTGATAATAGTGCCTGAGTATATGGATGTTTAGGGTTACGATAGATTTCATCTTTTCGTCCTTGTTCAACGCAACGACCCAAATACATTACCATTACGTCATCAGCAATGTGTTCAACGACGGAAAGGTCATGAGAAATAAAAATATAAGATAAACCTAGGTCTTGCTGTAGATCCATCATCAAATTTAGCACTTGTGCCCGTACAGAAACGTCTAATGCTGAAACAGGTTCATCAGCAACTACTATTTCGGGATCAAGCATTAAACCTCTTGCGATAGCAATGCGTTGACGTTGTCCTCCTGAAAACATATGGGGATAACGGTTATAAAACTCTTCTTTTAATCCAACTTTTTGCATCATTGATAGTACTTTTGCTTTACGATCATTTGCTGTTAGATCAGTATTAATAATTAGAGGCTCTTCTAATATGGAACCGATTTTTTTGCGGGGGTTCAATGATGAGTATGGATTCTGGAAAACGATTTGAATCTTTTGGCGACGCAATTTTTGAGCTTGTTGATCATTATCCAACAAATTCTGATTTTTAAAATAAATTTCTCCAGATGTGGGTTTTTCAATCATTGTTAGTAATCTTGCTAATGAGGATTTACCACAACCTGATTCACCGACAACCGCAAGTGTTTTAGCTTTGTCTAATGTAAAAGATACACCGTCAACGGCTTTAACTTGCTTGGTTTCAGAAAAAAGTCCCGCTTTAACATGATAATATTTTGTCAAGTTTCGGGCATCAAGCAGTAATTCATTATTTTCCATGTTATTGTTCATATTGTGGTATCCCTTCGCTTGATAGTGGATAATGACATTTTACTTTTCTAGTTTCACCATAGCTAACTAGTGCTGGTTCTTGGGTATAACAATGTTCAGTAGCATAAGGACAACGAGGGTTGAGTAAACAGCCTGTTGGTCGATCATATTTTCCTGGTACAACGCCTGATAATGATGCTAATCGCTCTTTGTCTTGAGTGAACTCAGGCAGTGATCGTAATAGTGCCTGTGTGTAAGGGTGTAATGGTTTTTTAAAGATAATTTCAGCATCGCCTATTTCAACCACCTGTCCAGCATACATTACAATAATTTTTTGTGCAGCCTCAGAAACTAACGCTAAGTCATGAGTAATAAGTATTAATGCCATATTATTTTTGCGTTGTAACTCAAGTAATAACTCAATAATTTGCCCTTGAATTGTGACATCTAGTGCTGTTGTTGGTTCATCAGCAATTAAGAGTTTTGGATTGCATGCAATGGCTATTGCAATCATTACTCGTTGGCTCATTCCGCCAGATAACTGGTGCGGGTAAACCTTTAATCGATTTCCAGCATCAGGAATTCCGACTAATTTAAGCAATTCAATCGCTCTTGCTTTGAGCGCTTTTTTACTGCCACCTTGGTGGATTTTTAATGTTTCAATGATTTGGTAACCTATGGTAAAACATGGGTTTAAGCTAGTCATCGGATCTTGAAAGATCATTGCCACATCTGCACCTACAATTTTACGGCGCATTTTAGTTGAGATTTGTTGAAGATCTTTGCCATCAAAGTGTAATGCATTTGCATTGACCTTACCGGGAAAATCAATTAATCCCATTATGGCGAGTGAACTCACTGATTTTCCTGAACCTGATTCACCAACAATACCAACAACTTGCCCTTGTTCAACGTCATAACTAATGTGATCTACTGCTTTAAATCCACCAAATTGAACAGATAATTCTTTTACTTCTAATAGTGCCATGACTGTATCTCCATTACTGTTTCAATTTAGGATCAAGTGCATCACGCAAACCGTCTCCCATTAAGTTGAAAGCTAACACTGTCATTAAAATTACTAAGCCAGGAAAGGTAACAACCCACCATGCAGATTGTGCAAATTGCAATACGTCAGCAAGCATTGTTCCCCATTCTGGTGTTGGTGGTTGTGCGCCCATGCCTAAAAAACCTAATGCAGCCATGTCTAAAATTGCGTTCGAAAATCCTAATGAAGCTTGAACAATTAATGGTGCTAAACAGTTTGGCAGAATATTTATAAACATCTGCCGTAAGGCTCCCGCTCCAGCAACTCGTGAGGCGATCACATAATCTTTATTAATTTCAGCAATCGTTGCTCCGCGTGTTAAGCGGACATAATGTGGTAATGCAACAAAAGCTAATGCTATTGAAGCGTTAATAATTGATGGACCAAATATTGCAACTAATACAAGTGCAAGTAGTAAACTCGGTAATGCAAGCATGATATCCACTGCACGCATAATTACATTGTCTAAAAAACCACCTGCATAACCAGCAATTAATCCTAATGTAATCCCTAAAATTAATGAGATAATAACTACTAAGCAACCGACTAATAAGGATAAACGGGCACCATAAATGAGTCTGGATAGGATATCTCGTCCTACATCGTCAGTCCCTAAAATAAATTGCCAGCTGCCATCTTTCATCCAAACGGGTGGTGCTAGTAATGCATCTCTAAATTGTTCAGAAGGGGAATGTGGTGCAACAAAATTAGCAAAGATAGCGAGTAATGTAACAATAATAATAAAGACCAGTCCAACGACTGCGCCTTTATTTTTTGAAAAATAGAACCAGAACTCACGCATAGGCGTTAATGGTTTAGGTACGACTAAACTGGTGTCTTGCGTATTGGTTGGTTCAGTAATAACCTGTTTATTCATCTGTAAAAACACTCTTATTTATGTCTAATACGTGGGTTAATAACCCCGTACAACATATCAACTAATAAATTCACTAAAATAATTATGACCGCAACAATTAAAACGCCACTTTGTACAACGGGGTAATCTCGACGCTGTAGCGCTTCAATTAACCAACGACCAATTCCTGGCCATGAAAAGACAGTTTCGGTCAATATGGCGCCGGCAAGCATTGTACCAACTTGTAAACCGATAACGGTAACAACAGGGATCATTGCATTACGCAATGCATGAACAAGGACGATTCGCATTCTACTAACGCCTTTAGCTCGTGCGGTTCGAATATAATCTTCACTCAATACTTCTAACATAGAAGAACGAGTCATGCGGACAATTACTGCTAATGGAATAGTTCCCAACACAATTGCAGGTAAAATTAAGTGAGTAACTGCATCGATAAAATCTTCCGTTTCACCCCATAATAAAGTATCAATTAACATAAATCCGGTTAAAGGATTACTTTCATCTAAGAAAAGCATATCACTAACACGACCAGATACTGGGGTTAAATTTAAGTGTACTGAGACTAACATGATTAGCATCATCCCCCACCAAAAAATTGGCATGGAGTAACCTGTTAAAGATAGTCCTATTGCTGTGTGATCAAATATTGAACCACGTTTCACTGCGGCAAGAACACCGATTGGGATTCCAAAACTAACAGCAAACAACATTGCACAAAATCCAAGTTCAAACGTTGCTTTAAATCGGGGTACAAATTCATCCCATACTGGAATTTGGCTTTTAAAAGAGGTTCCTAAATCGCCATGAAGCATGTTTATAATATATTGAAAATATTGTTGATACAGTGGTTTATCTAAACCCAGTTGAGTCATTAATTCAGCATGGCGTTCTGGGGTTAAACCTCGCTCTCCTGCAAGGACCATAATGGGATCACCCGGAATAAGGTGAACAAAAATAAAAGTAAGCAGTGTGATACAAATAAACGTTGGAATAAGTACACCTAACCGCTTTAGAATAAATTGAAACATGTAGTAGCTCTTAAATATTGCTTTTAAACTATCGTTTATAAAATAGATAAAATTTATTTTGTTATTAAAAATATGTTTATAGTACTAAAGTTAGTAAAACCCAACGTAACGATTAACCACACGTTGGTGGTTAATCGTTAGAAATACTATTTTTCAAGCGTAACTTGGTTAAAGTCATGTAATGATAAAGGTGCCATAATATAGCCTTTAACTTCTTTGCGTAATGGCATATAAACCATTGAATGTGCAATCATCAATGCAGGTGCTTGATTATGCATTTCAACTTGTGCTTGTTTATATAGCTCAACTCTTTTTTCGTGATTTGACTCAATACGGGCTTGTTGTAATAAATCATCAAATGGTTTATAGCACCAGTGTGAATAATTTGGACCACCAGCTTTAACCGCATCACAGCTCATTAAAACAGAATAAAAGTTATCTGGATCGCCATTATCTCCAGTCCAGCCCATTAATACAGCATCATGTTCACCATCACGAATACGAGATAAATACTCTCCCCATTCATAACTCACAATTTTAGCTGTTACACCAATTTTAGCCCAATCCGCTTGAATCATTTCGGCCATACGGCGTGCATTTGGGTTATATGGGCGTTGTACTGGCATTGCCCATAAACTGATAGTAAACCCTTTCTCTAATCCCGCTGATTTTAATAATTCTTTTGCTTGCGCTGGATCATAAGGATAATCTTTTACTTCATCGTTATAACTCCACATAGATGGTGGAATAAAGTTTTTAGCTGGTTCTGCCGCACCTTGAAAAACAGCTTTTATAATCGCATCTTTGTTCACGGCCATATTTAATGCTTGACGAACTTGCAACTTATCAAGTGGTGGCTTATCCATATTGTAGGCTAAATAGCCAATATTAACCCCAGCCATTTCTTTAACAATAATATTATTGTCTGATTTCATTCTCTCAATATCTGCTACATTTGGATATGGCATCGCATGACATTCTCCTTTTTGTAATTTGGCATAACGAATTGTAGGATCTGGTGTAATTGAAAACACTAAACGATCAAGCTGGGCTTTAGGGCCAAAATAATCGGGATTTGCTTTATAAAGAATTCTTGAATCTTTTTGGTATTGAACAAAAGTAAACGGACCAGTACCAACGGGGACTAAATCAACTTTTTCGGGTGTGCCATTTTTAAGCATAGTATCAGCATATTCGGCTGATAAAATAGAAGCAAATGACATTGCTAAATCGGCTAAGAAAGGAGCTTCTGGATGGTTTAATTCAAATACGACAGTATAGTCATCAATCTTTTTAATTTCTTTGATTAAATCTGGAAATCCCATGCTTCCAAAGTATTCATATTGCCCACCAGAAACTTTGTGATAAGGATGATTCTTATCCTTTTGTCGCATAAATGTAAAAATAACATCATCAGCATTTAGGTTTCGTGTTGGTTTGAACTCTTTATTGCTATGCCATTTAACATCATCGCGTAAATGAAAAGTATAGGTTAAACCATCTTGGCCGATATCCCAAGATTTCGCTAAAGCAGGTTCAATTTCGGTAGTACCTAATTTAAATTCTACCAAACGATTATAAACAGGAACTGCACTCGCATCCATTGAAATACCACTTGTTGCTAACTGTGGATTAAATATTTCAGGTGAAGCTTCTGCACAATAAACTAACGTTCCTGCAGCATGAAGTTGTGCACTCGCAAGCATTGTTATTAGTCCTGCGCCCAACAAAAATTTACGTTTATATTTCCTTAGATTACTCATAAAACCACTCCAATTATTTAACTGTAAACCGATTTTGTAACATTTAAACACAGGTAAGAATGTCGTATTTTTAATATTTTTTAAATATAGATTTAGAAAAACACTCTAAATTTGATTTTTATATCAATTAATTTTTACTTTGTTTAAATTAGTACTTTCCTACCACTTGCACATATATGGTGCAAATTGAACCATAATTAAGATTACGACTTTTGATTGAAAATAGCTTTCAACATGAGCATAATGGTAGTTAAGTGCTATGCAACAAATAAAATTTGCAAAGATAATGCCACTTTTTATTCAAAAAAATCTATATTAAAGAAAATAATGAAAAAATACATAAATATTTTTTTGTTTAATAATTGATTTTTTGCAGTCTATTATAATTAGTGTAGATGAAACAAAAAGAAAGGCTTTAGGAGTAAACCTGCTAGAAGCAGGTCTTAGAATTTGGTGATTGGTGCCCGGACGCGGAATCGAAGATGTGGGTTTAAGCCTAGTGGTGACTAGATTTGATAAATTTAGATGAAAAATGTACCCGTATTTGTATCCTTAAATTGATCGGCTTTAAAAATGTACAATTAAGCTCAATTTTATTACCATAAAGAGATTAGCATTGTTCTTGCCTGAATTCCAGAATCAACAAACCCAAATTTAATATAAATGCATTAGCTTCATCTGTTAAGCTATGTACCAATAGCGCTCTAGAACCAACTTGTTTAGAGACTTCTTTCGAGCGTAATATAGCATCTTTTAATAATGCTGCACCTAATCCTTTTGCTTTGTTATTTTTATCAATAGCTAAACGGCCTAAAATAATAACTGGAATAGGATCTGGCATATTGCGCTTAAATCTACTCAATGTTAGTTGTCGATGCTGGATACTACCTGTTGATAAACAATAAAAGCCGATTACTTTGTTATTGTCACAAATTACAAATGTACGTGAAGCACCATTTTTTTGATTTTTTAAGGATTTTTTCTTCAACCATTCATTCAAAGACAACTCTTCACAATCAAATGATGTAAAATCATGATGTTCATTCAATAAGTGCGGAGCTTCTATTTTTCCCATGGTGACTTCTGAGACAATAAAGCTTGAATTTTTTCATTACTATCAAAAGAGGCTTCTATTGCATGATTGAAGGCATTTATCTGTTCATCGTCGATTAAAAAAAGGCGCTGATCAAGCAAAACATCTTCAGCCTTCGAGCAGGCCGCTTATCACTAATGAATTCCCCTTATAAAGCTTTAAATAAGCTTTATAAGGGGAATAACTAATCATTCAATACATTTTGAAATAGTAGAAATACAATACTCTTCAGGAACACTTTTACCATCGTAATCGCAACTAAAAATTTCACCCGTATAATAGATGTAATTACCAGAATAAAATGTACCACTTTGTTCAAGTACAATATCATGGCCATATCGTTCGTAATCAAAGTAATTAGCTAAGTTACCGAGTTCTTTTAAACTATAACAACCACTTTCAGCAATCCAGTAGAAACCTAAATCATATTCATTGCTGATGTTATATAGACATTGAAAACAATCTAGATTATCTGCTAGGTTAATTAAATCAACAATTGAATTAACGTATCCGCCAATATCAATTGCAGCTTCATAAATTTCCATTTCATCATGACTTAATTCATCAAGTTTACAGGCTAAATAATTTAGTTCATTAAGATTGCTATTTTCAGAGATATAATTTGTTATGCCATATACAGACGATTTGTAACCACTTAAAAAGAACTCTTTGTAATTAACACTATCAATGCCAATTTGTTTAAAGCATTGTTTTATTTTTTCTGGTGTTGTTGGTAGCTCTAGCCATTCGCCGATCAATTTTCCTTCGTTATATTTTTCTAAATTGGTGATAAATACTGAGATCGTACCAGAACCCACCGTAGTGGATTTTAGGCATGATGATACACTAGGTAATGTTTGCATAAACAATTCCTTAATTTTTTGATATTAATTGATATTGAGAAATGAATTAAATAGTAAGGTATTTTTTAATTTGTTTTGAACTCATAAGGCATAATAAACTCAGTGCGGATTGAATCTAAGTAATCAGCCCACCATTGAACCATTTTAGTTCGTTCGATAATGTGTTGTGCTTTATGGATATAAGCGGCTCTAACGCCATTACGTTCTTGATGACTCATCTGGCGTTCAACTGCATCTCGTGACCAGAGATTCGATTCAACTAATGCACTACAAGCCATAGTTCTAAAACCATGTCCACAAAGTTCTGTCTTGGTATCATAACCCATTATTCGAAGTGCTTTGTTAATTGTGTTTTCGCTCATTGGTTTTCTTGCAGAATGATCACCAATAAATACCAGTTCATACATTCCACTAATTTCATGTATTTGTTTTAAAACATTAATTGCTTGATCGCTTAATGGAACCAAATGTATCCGGTTTTGTATCCGAAATTGCACTTGATTTGGGGGGATTTCAGTTGAACTCGATTGAGTAGTGAATCTTAGTGAAAGTCTTATCTGAAAATGGTTTAGACATAAAAAAACCTGCTAGAAGCAGGTCTTAGAATTTGGTGATTGGTGCCCGGACGCGGAATCGAACCACGGACACGGGGATTTTCAATCCCCTGCTCTACCGACTGAGCTATCCGGGCAACAATGGATGCACATTAAACACGATTTGCGATTATCAGTCAATCCCTTTTGTAATATTTTTTAAAAATATATATTGTTTGGTTGAAAAATAGCTAATCATCTTCATATTAAAAAATAATTTCTAATAATATGTTTTTATCCTTATAGGAATTATATATGCGATTTGTTGGCTTTATTATCTTTTTTATTTATGTTTATTTTGAACTCACCTTTTTCATAGCTGTTGCCAATTCAATTGGTATTTTTCTTGCTTTAATTTGTATTATTGCAACATCTATTCTTGGTTTCTCGTTAGTTAAAACTCAGGGTTTGAAAAACCTTAGTATTATGCAACAAAAAATAGCTAACAATGAAAGCTATAAAAATGAAGTAATTAGAAGTGTAGCTTTGCTTTTTGCTGGTTTTTTCTTGCTTATTCCAGGTTTTTTAACTGATATTTTAGGTGCAATCTTATTAATACCCCATGTACAAGATCATATCGTGGAATTTATTGTTCGAAAAATACCAATAAGATCAAAATTTTCTTCATCACAAATGCACTATCAAGAGGGTGATATTATTGAAGGTGAATTCAAACAGAAGAATGATGAATAAATAATCAGTTGGACTTTTTTTTAAATTTGTTCTCTTGAAGAATTTAAAATAATCCCCATATATTGTGCACTACATTAAAAAATCATAATTCTATGATTTCTGTTAATAATTATCTTAATTAAAAAATTAGTGCTAGGAGATAACTAATGAAAATTCGTCCATTGCATGATCGTGTGATCATTAAACGTAAAGAAGTAGAATCAAAATCAGCTGGTGGTATTGTTTTAACTGGTTCGGCAGCAGGTAAATCAACTCGCGGAGAAGTTTTAGCTGTTGGTAATGGTCGCATTTTAGAAAATGGTCAAGTACAGCCGCTAGATGTTAAAGTGGGAGATATCGTAATTTTTAATGAAGGATACGGCGTTAAAACAGAAAAAATCGATAATGAAGAAGTGCTTATCTTATCTGAAAGCGATATTTTAGCGATTGTACAAGCATAACTGACAACTAATTTAATTTATATACAGAATTTAGGAGAAATACGAAGATGGCAGCTAAAGATGTGAAATTTGGTAATGACGCTCGCGCCAAAATGCTTAAAGGCGTTAATGTATTAGCCGATGCAGTTAAAGTAACATTAGGTCCAAAAGGACGTAATGTAGTATTAGATAAATCTTTTGGCGCACCAACCATTACTAAAGATGGTGTTTCTGTTGCTCGTGAAATCGAATTAGAAGATAAATTCGAAAATATGGGTGCGCAAATGGTTAAAGAGGTCGCATCTAAAGCAAATGATGCAGCAGGTGATGGTACAACTACTGCAACTGTTCTTGCTCAAGCGATTGTTAATGAAGGTTTAAAAGCTGTTGCTGCTGGTATGAATCCAATGGATTTAAAACGTGGTATTGATAAAGCAGTTGTTGCAGCTGTTGAAGAGCTTAAAAATTTATCTGCACCATGTGCTGATTCTAAAGCCATTGCTCAAGTAGGTACAATTTCAGCTAACTCTGATGAAACTGTTGGTACTTTAATTGCTCAGGCAATGGAAAAAGTAGGTAAAGAAGGTGTTATTACAGTTGAAGATGGTACTGGTTTACAAGATGAGCTTGATGTTGTTGAGGGTATGCAGTTTGATCGTGGTTACCTATCACCATACTTTATCAATAAACCTGAAACTGCAACTGTAGAATTAGATAGCCCATATATTTTATTAGCCGATAAAAAAATCTCTAACATCCGCGAATTATTACCATTGCTTGAAGCTGTAGCTAAAGCAGGTAAATCTTTATTGATTATCGCAGAAGATGTTGAAGGCGAAGCACTTGCAACATTAGTTGTGAATACTATGCGTGGCATTGTTAAAGTTGCAGCTGTTAAAGCTCCTGGCTTTGGCGATCGTCGTAAAGCAATGTTACAAGATATTGCAATCTTAACCGCGGGTACTGTAATTTCAGAAGAAATTGGTTTAGAACTTGAAAAAACAACTCTTGAAGATTTAGGTCAAGCAAAACGTGTTGTAATCAATAAAGACAACACAACTATCATTGATGGTATTGGTGAAGAGTCATTAATCAATGCTCGCGTTGAACAAATTCGTAAACAAATCGAAGAATCAACTTCTGACTATGATAAAGAAAAACTTCAAGAACGCGTTGCGAAACTTGCTGGTGGTGTTGCTGTAATTAAAGTTGGTGCGGCAACTGAAGTTGAAATGAAAGAGAAAAAAGCCCGTGTTGAAGACGCATTACATGCAACTCGTGCAGCTGTTGAAGAAGGTGTTGTAGCCGGTGGTGGTGTTGCTCTTGTTCGTGCCGCAACTACTATTTCAGAACTTAAGGGTGCAAATGAAGATCAAAACGTTGGTATCAAAGTTGCACTTCGTGCGATGGAAGCTCCATTACGTCAAATCGTTACTAACTGCGGTGAAGAAGCATCTGTTGTTGTTAATGCTGTTAAAGGTGGTAAAGGTAACTATGGTTACAATGCCGCAACTGAAGAATATGGCGATATGATTGCAATGGGTATTTTAGACCCAACTAAAGTAACTCGTAGTGCATTACAATATGCTGCATCTGTTGCTGGTCTTATGATTACAACTGAATGTATGGTAACTGATTTACCTAAAGATGATAAGGCTGACTTAGGTGCCGCTGGTGGTATGGGTGGCATGGGTGGTATGGGCGGAATGATGTAATTCTCTTCGTCAGTACGAAATAATCTTATCAATACAGACCACTCGTTTATGCGAGTGGTTTTTTTATGGATTTTTTCTTTAGTTATATTTTCTCTTTATCAAATAACTGCAAAATAAAAATATACAATTGATTAAAAATACCAATAATAATTTAAATCTTTAATCGATTAAATAAAGTATAAATAATAATTTGTTATACCAGCAAAAAGCTTGCTCTATAATCGATGATTATCATTTATTTTTTAATTCTCCAATTTTGGATGACTGTTTTACTTGTCAAAATCAGATGTTAAATAGATAATAACATTATGAAAAGATGAAATTTATCTTTTCTATAAGATCAAATTATTGATCTAAACTTTATTTTTTATTTGAAATAGAATTTAAAGTAATTAAATAATAAGTGAATATATAAATAAGCAATAAGGAAATTGATCGGGAAAAAATTCAAAAATTTGATAGATTTAAAGAATATCTTCAATCAATTTCTAAAGAGATGTCTAAACATCGTATTGAGATGACTGATACCGAAGTATTTGCTGAATTACAACGTGTGTATGCTGACTTTAATAATGACCTTAATGATTTTATCGAAAAAAATAAAACGACTTACCGAACTCACCGATGCTTTATATAACTTACGCCAAAATGGTGAAACCCGAAATGCATTAGCTCAAATTAAAGCCGATCAAGAATGGTACGAAAAAAAGTAACGCAAAAAGCAAATGTGCAAAGTGAAATTGTTAATATTGAAAAAAAATATCTGAATTAAAAAAAGAAATAGAGTTATTACAACAGGATAAAAAGTTTTTTGACCTAGGGAAAATTAAAGCTGCATCAAAAGCTAAAATTGTGACTAAATGAAGAAAAAATAGCTCAATTAAATCAACAAATAAAAAATAAAAATAAAGAATTAGATGATATTCAGATAGAAATTACAAAGCGTCACGAGCAACGCTCTGAATCAATCGATGTTGAGAAATTAAAAGAGTTACTAAATTTAACTTCAGAACAGTATACATTACGTCAAGCTGATATGGTTGAATCGGCATTAAAATTTGTGAATCAAGGTAAAGAGCGTTTTGGTGCAATTCGTAATCATCTTGAAAAAATGGTTAAACAGTTTGAAGGACTTAGTGACGATAATGGCAATATGATACAAATTTATGCCATTATGAACGAAGTGACCAAAAAAGTAGAGAAAGTCCATCGTGAACGTAGACAAGGGCTTGAGTATAAAGATGTTGGTGATAATTTGTTAGAGTCAATGAAGCTTGATGAAACACGCCGTAATTTGGATGAACACATTGATACTGTATCCACAGCAACTGTCGATACTATGCAAACCTATGGTGAATTAACAACTGAAGCTATTAAAATTCGTAATATGCAAGCAGCAACCAAAAAACAAGTTGAAAGTGCAAGAGCAATGCTACAAAATTTAGCGGAATTTGGTGATACCCAAAAAGAAGCGACTGAAATCACCCGTGCGGCACTAAAAACAATGCGAGCAAATTTGGAAGAAATTGAAAAAATGTCCAAAGATGTTCAAAGTGATACACGAGAATTTATTGCGGTGACAGGTGATGTTTTATCAGAAAAATTTGAAACCCCAAAAGGTAGCTCACATACTAGTTCACCCTTTAAACTATAACAAAGGAATGCACAATGTATTTAGTTAGAGGGCGTGAATATTTAGGGCAATACCCTAATTTTACTTTAGTAGGAAGGGAACATGATTTAGAGAGAATATCGTCTATTCTCATACGAAAATCATCAAATTCTCTTTTGTTGACAGGCCCACAGAGGTGTTTCAATGCTTACCCTTGGTTTATAGGCGGCTAAAAATAACCCAGATACACCATTTGATTTGATTGTAAAAAATTATTTTGGTTAAATGGTGATGCTCTTTTTTCTAGCGGCGATAGTACTAAGATAAATAATGAATTTCAAAGTATTTTAAAAAAGCTAATGCAAACTCCTGAGTCAGTGCTGATTATTACTGATACGGCTAATTTTTTAGAAGCAGCACATAATACAGGTAATGCTCATTTTATAAATGCTCTTAACAACGCCGATAAATCAAATAATTTTCAAGTTATCCTCGAAGTTCGTGATGAGAAACTTAGTAGTGCGCTAAAGGCTAGCACGAATATGCCTGAACTTTACACTCTTTACGATGTCAAAGAATCTACTGGGGATAATTTAAATTCCATTGTTACTACTGTTGCAAAGGAGTTATCTGCATACCACAAAATTGAAGTGGATAAAGATGCTATTGATGAAGCGATACATTTAACCTGTAAATATCGTGATAGTTTAGATTTAGGTTGGGCACAGCCTCAACGTGCTATTTCATTACTTGATCGTGCACTTGCTAGTTATCGTCAACTTACACATAAACAGCATCCAAAAATTGCTGAGTTAATGGGTAAGATCGAAAAAATTACTAGTGAAACAGAACAACATGATTTGCGACAGCAGCTTGAACAATGGCAGCAAAATTGGCAGAATTTAAAGTCTGAAATTAGCAAAACATATCAATATCAACGTGATGCTGAAACGTTACGCTTCAAACTGCAAGATGAAATCACCCAGTTACAAGAAGAAGAGGACAATAATAAAAATTCAGAATCAGTTACTATAAAGACATTTGCACAGTTAACAGCTGGAGGTTTTGACTCACTAGCAGTTTCTAAATTAAAGGAAAAAATTCGACAAATTGATGCAGAAATTGTACAAAATAATGAACAACATCAAAAATTGGTGATGCTAGCCAATAAAGATTTGCGACTAAATCGCCAAGAAGTAATTGCTGAATTTAGCAAAGTTTCAGGTATATCAGCAAACAAATTAGATGAGAATGAAATTGAAAACATGATTAATTTGGAGGCAAATTTATTATCGCGAATTTTTGGTCAAGATAACATTGTTAAACATGTCGCCAATTCGGTGAAGGTTGCTAAAGTTGACACGCTTGAAGAATCAGGCCCTGCAATGTCTTACCTATTTTTAGGCCCATCTGGTGTAGGTAGAACTGAAATGGCCAAAGCTTTAGCGGAATATGTTTACGGTGATGAAAAATCGTTGGTTCGCTTTGATATGTCAGAATATATAAAAACATGCTGTTGCAAAATTAATTGGTGCACCTCTAGGATATGAAGGATTTGAAGCAGGGGGAATTTTAACAAACTTAGTTAGAACAAAACCGGTTGGAATCTATTTATTTGATGAGATTGAAAAAGCACATCCTGATGTCTTTAATATCTTTTTACAGATCTTATCGGACCGACGATTAACCGATAATGTCGGTCGAACTGTCGATTTTTTTTGATATCATGATTATTATGACTTCAAATATTGGACAATCTTACTATTTGGATCCTAATCTTTCTGACGATGCTGCATGTGAATTAGCGACAAATGAACTGAATAATACTTATCGTTCAGAAATGCTTAATCGTTTTAATGGACGTGAAAATATTCTTCATTTTAAACGCCTACCAATGGAAGTTATTGAACGGATTATTCGTCGAGAAATTGACAAATTAAATCAATCATATAGTCATCGTGGCTACACTATCGAAATAAAAGATTCTTGTATCAGTACATTCTGTCACGATCATTATGATATCATTCGTGGTGCCCGAGGATTGCCTGGTTATATAAAAACCAATGTTAGACCATTTATTGTTAATCATATTTTGCAGAATCCTCATGATCAAGGAGTGTTTAAAGCAATTTATAATCAGCATACACACAGTTTTGATATGGAATTTTATAAAAATTAAAGAGAGATAAGATAGAGTTAGTTCTCTATAACCTTTATTAAGGAAAGTGATTGGTTTCGGGCGTTATTTAAATTTGGATAAAATATACCAATCAATAAAACGTTCGAAACCTAACAGTACAAAAAGTATTTTTATTTGAAACATTAAATAGAAAGATGTTGATAAAGAGTTATTACTCCAATAGAAATAAGTACTAACCCGCCCAAAAGCTCAGCCCGTTTACCAATTAAACAGCCAATTTTATTACCCAATAATAACCCAATAGTAACCATTAAACAGGTTGCTATCCCAATCATTGTTGCAGCAAAAAAGATATTGACGTTTGCTAATGCTAGTCCAATCCCAACAGCAAATGCATCTATACTGGTTGAAATTGCTGTGAAAATTAACATTAGAAAAGATTTTTTTGATGATGTTAATTCACGGCAATTTCCATCTGACTGTTTCTGGCTGTTATATATCATATTAATGCCTAAAAATAGCATGACAATAAATACAACCCAATGCTCCCATTGTTCAATATATTGCAACGCAATATAACCAACTAACCAACCAAGCAAGGGGGTAATAGTCTCAACAACACCAAATAGAATACCAATTTTTAATGCGCCTAAAATTGGTGTTGATTTAAGTGAAATCCCACGACAAACGGCGACAGCAAAAGCGTCGGTTGACATTGCTAGTGCTAATAATAAAATAGCCCAAAAATTCATGACATATATTCTTGCTTATAATTATTAAAAATTTATTACTATTATAATAATGGCTGATGATTTATTTATTTGTTACTGAAAATAGATAATTTGCTATTTTTTTATCACCTTTGTTTTTATAAAGTTCAGCTGTTTTTATAACGTTGTCTCGACGATTAGCATCATATTGAAAAAGTTGCTTAAACATTAAGTCAGCTGTTTTTTTATCATTATTTTGGATTGCACAATAACCATATTGTTCATAAGCATCAGCTTTCCAACGATGACGATCGAACTCAATACTCTGTTCAAATTGTTTTTTTGCTTCTTGATAACGATCTCGACCACATAAAAAAGAACCATAATGAACATGATATAATCCATTACTTGGTTGTATTAGAGTAATACGTTTGTAAATCATCTCGGCTTCGTTGTATTCACCAACATGTTGATCAAACATTGCCATGGCTAACATAACTTGGGGATTATTTGGAGAGTATTGTGCAGCTAATTTTAGATTATAATGTGCTACTTTAATATTTTCTTCTGACTCATTTGCTTTAGCAAGATATCCTAATCCAAGTCGCATCCTAGCCAAAGCGGCTTTTTCTGGATCAAATTCATTGTTGGTTTTCATTTGGCAACCCGCTAATACTATCATCAAAAAATAGCTAGATATAATTAACAATTTCTTCATCTATCTCTCCTTTTTATAAAGATTTATCCTTATGCTGTTTGCTTAATAAGGTTCTGCTTTTTATAAAGAGTTCTTTTAGTGCGGTCAACAACTTCACCAGCTAACTGGCCACAAGCAGCGTCGATATCATCCCCCCGTGTTTTACGAACTATTACGGTAAATCCATATCTCATTAATGTTTTCATAAAGCGATCAATTCGAGTATTTGAACATCTTGAATAAGGCGCACCAGGAAACGGATTCCAAGGAATTAAATTAATTTTGCTAGGTACATTTTTTAAGAATTGAGCAAGCTCATGGGCATGTTCAATGCCATCGTTAATTTGATTAAGTAATACATATTCAATAGTTACTTTTCCGTGATTTGCGTTTGAAGAAGAAAGATAACGCAAAATTGAATCACGTAGCATAGACATATTGTACTTTTGGTTAATTGGCATAATTTCACTACGAATAGTATCATTAGGGGCATGAAGCGATATCGCTAGCGCCACATCAATCATACCGGCTAGCTTATCTAAAGCGGGAACAACCCCTGATGTCGATAAAGTTACACGCCTTTTTGATAAACCATAGCCAAAATCATCTAACATAATTTCCATAGCTGGTGCAACATTAGATAAATTCAGTAGCGGCTCACCCATACCCATCATAACTACATTAGTAATGGGTCTATCTGCTAATTTTCCTGTGACTCCAATTGCATTTGAAGCACGCCATACTTGGCCAATAATTTCAGAAACGGTTAAATTACGATTAAATCCTTGCTGAGCAGTAGAACAAAATTTACACTCTAATGCGCAACCTACTTGTGATGAAACACATAATGTTGCTCGATCACGTTCAGGAATATAAACAGACTCAATAAGTTGGTTATTACCAACATCAAGTGCCCATTTTATTGTGCCATCAGAAGAACGCTGTTCTATGGCAATCTTAGGAGCTTTAATTTCTGCTAAAGTCTTTAGTTGTTCACGTAGTTTTTTATTGATATCCGTCATTTGATCGAAATTATCTATACCAAAATGATAGATCCATTTCATTACTTGATCAGCTCGAAACGGTTTTTCACCAAGTGATATAAAAAACTCTCTTAATTGTTGGCGTGTGAAGTTTAGTAAATTTATTCTTTCGTTTATAGAATTAGTTTTATTAAGATTCATTGTATTGGCAGCGTCTAAATAATTTTCAGACGCATTAGATGTAGATGTTGTTAACATAAGGCCTCGTTTTTACACATTGTGGCTATTTCATTTTTTAGGAAAAGGATTATACTGTTTTTAACTTAATCTGGCTAATAGAATATTGGCAATGTTTGAAAGATGAAAAAATCAACGATATTAAAAAAAATAGGTGGCTTGACTTTAAACTTATCTTTACTTCTATTTCCTAATTTTACCATGGCACAACAGATCACATTAAATAAATTGATTGGACAGTTTGACGAAAAAAAAGATAATGGTTTCATCGCTTTAGACTCGACTATACTACCTGTTAATAAAAAAGGAATGTATCTACAAAAAGAACCAACCGAACAACTTATAAAAGCCTACAATGACTTTCAAAAAGTTCACCCAGATATTCCTTTTATTATAGTAAGCGCAACGCGAAATTACACTTACCAAAACGGTATTTGGCAACGGAAATGGGATACTTTATCAACTAAAATAAATGATCCAGAAAAAATTGCTGAAGAAATTCTAAAATTTTCGTCAATGCCTGGCACCTCAAGACATCATTGGGGAACAGATATTGATATTACCAGTGTTTCATCAACATATTTTAAAGATGATAAAAAAGGCATCATTCTATATAAATGGCTTCAAAAAAATCTATCTAAATATGGATTTTGCCAAGCTTTTAATGAGGGACGCAAAGGTGGGTATCAACCTGAAGAATGGCACTGGTCATATAAACCTATCGCTAGCCAATATATTGACCAATATAAAACTATATTGAAAAGTGAGCCAGAAGTTATTATAAAAGCTTTAAGTTTTATAGGGCACGATAAAATCAGTCTGGAAAGCCTTGTTAAAGAGTATGTATTAACTGTTAATCCCGATTGTTATTAATATATTTTTATTATTAAAGTTTTCTCCAATAAGGCAAACATATTGTTACAACAAGACCACCACCATCACGATTAGTTGCTTGGATAGTACCGTTATGCATAATGACAGTCTTTCTAGCAATTGCTAGCCCTAGACCATAACCTTTACCTAATTGTGGAGACTGAATTCGGACAAATGGTTCAAAAATACTGGATAACTTATTTTCTTCAACACCAGGACCTCGATCTTTAACCTCAATTTGTAAATACTTACCTGTTTCTTTTAGTGAAACTTCTACGGCTTGCTCAGCTTTTGAAAAACGAATAGCATTGCGGATAATATTTTCAACAGCACGACGTATTTGTTCTGAGTTACCTTTAACAATTGGATGAGAAATAGATGATAAAGTAAAATGTACTTCAATTAACTGGTGATTAGCTTCATAATTAGCATCATTGATTACTACACTTATTAAGTCTTTTAAATCAAAATATTCATCAGTACGATTATTCATTTCAGCACGGGAATAATTTAGAATTTCTCCAATTAACTGATCTAAACGTTCTGACTCTAACTCTATTCTAGCTAAAGATGTATCAATATTTTGTTTATTTTGTTGAGCAAGTCCAATTGCTAACTGCAATCGAGCAAGAGGAGTTCTAAGTTCGTGAGAAACATCATGAAGGAGAGACTGACGATCAGAAAGCAAGATATTAAGTTGCTCAACCATCATATCAAAATCTTTTCCTAATTCACTAAGTTCGTCACGTCTAGGTTTTAGTTTATTGAATAATCTGACAGAAAGATCTCCTTGAGATACCTTGAAAAAGCCTTGCCTTAATAATCTCATTGGTCTAGTTAAATTCCATGCTAGAAAAAGACTAAAAACAAGTCCAACGCATATGCCAACTAATACAATTGGCAATGGCATGTTAAACAATGCCTTTTTAACATGATCCTCTTTATCCTCTTTAAATGAAACAGAATAAAGAGTTCCATCAGGGGCGACTGTCATACGCTGATAAGCATATGTAGGTGTTTCTAATTCATCGGTTAAAATATTAACTTGATCATTCAGAGGGGAAACTAATTTTATTGACAACAAATTTCTCTCTCGTTCGGGTAAATGTGCTATAAAATTAAGTGTTTCATCCTCACCTGCCACATGTAATAGCTGAGCGATCATATCGACTTTTGTGGGTAAATGATTGAGGAATCTTTGATTTTTATTTTCTACATAAATAGAAAACGCAATCCAAGTCAATTCGAAGGTAAGACAAAAAATGACCTCAAACATGATGAGTATTTTCCAAAATAATCGATGATTCATATCAAGCCTATTAATTCATTAACGAATACGATAACCGACAGCTCTAATCGTTTCTATTGTCACATCATTTTGTGCAACTTGATGTAATTTTTGGCGAATATTGCTAATATGAACATCAACACTACGATCGTAAAGTTCTCTTGCTCTCCCAAGCCCAATTTCAGATAATTCTTCTTTAGTTACTACACGCTCGCTATGTTTTACTAATAAAACTAATAAATTAAACTCGGTTGATGTCAGATCAATCACTTGTCCATTCCAAGTACAAAGTCGTTGTGGTAGATCTAACATTAAACCATTAAAATGGTATTTTTTATCATCAACCATTTCGACCGAACGTTCATCAAAACGTCGCAAAACTGCACGTAATCTTGCTAATAACTCACGCGGATAACATGGTTTTGGAATGTAATCATCAGCACCTAATTCCAAACCCAAAACGCGATCAATATTATCACCTTTAGCAGTTAACATAATAACAGGCATATTACATTGTTGACGGATGCTTTTAAGGACATCAATACCATTAATATCTGGTAACATAACGTCTAAAATTGTTGCACGATATTTACCTGATAGCGCTTCATCAATACCATTTTTGCCTAAATAGACACTTTTGATATTAAAACCTTCATTAGTCAAATATTCGCTAAGCATTTGTGATAATTCTATATCATCATCTATTAATAAAATATTTATCATAATCGCCATCGTTATCCAATTATAGTTATTTATATTATTGCAATAATTAAAAAAAAGTCAGGCTATTTTACTAAAATATTACATATTTTGAACTATTCCTGATGCTTTAATTTACTATTTTAATAATGTAGAAAAGAATTATGTTACTTATACTATGTAACATAAATTTTAACCTAAAAATATAAGTAATTGAGCGTTGATCATACAATCACATAATTCAAGTCTCAATAAGATATAATAAAATAATATTTATATGATTTTTAAATTTTTTATTCATATAATTTATACTTTATAAATAAAATATAGAGATAAAAAATGAAACAACAAGTGATCTGGTAAGAATAAATTTTGTGAGTTTCTAAGTTTACTTAATTTAACTTGTACAAAGACAGTATTTATACTGAATATCATCATATTATATAAATGGTTTTATTGAAAATACATTAAATTTATACCATTATCGATTCATATGTGACCAATTGGCGTATTTTTTAAAAATTATACTGGACAATTTTATTTTTTATGCGTAATATTTCGTCCTGCTTATATGGTGGCTATAGCTCAGTTGGTAGAGCCCTGGATTGTGATTCCAGTTGTCGTGGGTTCGAATCCCATTAGCCACCCCATTTTATAGAATGAAAAAATATCTAACGGCGAGTAGCGCAGCTTGGTAGCGCAACTGGTTTGGGACCAGTGGGTCGGAGGTTCGAATCCTCTCTCGCCGACCAATTTTCAATAAAAAGCCTGCTTGTTGAGTGGGCTTTTTTATTATCTTATAAACAGTTAACTGGTGCTTGAAGATTGATACAATTTATAGTGGCATTGTAAAAACCTAATTTTTATTATAAAACTAACGTAGGAAATTATGCTACTTTTTTAGGATGTTATATTCAATGGGCATCATGTTATTTAATGCCTTATGCAGCCTTTCAGTATTATAAATGGTTAGCCATTCTTCAGTTACTCTCCTTGCTTGCTCTAGATTATTAAAAAGATATAAATCTAACACTTCGATTCAATAAGTTCGGTTAAATTTTTCAATATAACCGTTTTAATATGGGCTACCAAGCCCAATATAATCAATGGTGATACCGTGTGATTTTGCCCAATTGATAAACGTTTTCCCCCGTAAATTCTGAACTATTATCGACTCGTATTTTTAACGGATACCCATAACATTCAGCCAACTTGTCCAAATAGAGAACCACTCTATCGTCAGGTAAACTGACCGCAATATTAATATCTAATGCTTCTCGATTCAAGTCATCAATAACGTTGAATCTTTTAAAACGGCGTTGATTTTTGGCTACTGTCACTCATAAAATCCATTGACCAATATTTATCCTATTTATTAGGACGCGATAACTTTTCAGGGGTTCTGAGGGGAATATGTTTTTTAGCTATATCGCTTATATAAAAGTAATCATTGAATCATCGGGTAATTTAGGTTGATAATAGTAGGCACAACTATTTAATCTCACAATAGCACAGCTCTTGTCAACTAAGTTTGATTTAGTGGCTTATAGCTCTTTTGCCCATATTTTTCGTTCCTTGGTGGTTACTACGGCTTTTTTATGATTTCTTCTTGAAGCTGCTAAGTGTTTGATATCTGAACTTTCTATACCGCCGTATTTTTCTCGCCATTTATAAAAAGTGGAGTTGCCCATGCCATATTTACGGCAAAGTTCTTTAATGCGAATAACAAATTCAGCTTCTTTTAATATCGATACGATTTGGTGCTCTGCTATTTTTTCATGTGTCAATCCTCTTTTACTTTTATCATAGAGAATTTTCTACGTCAGTTGTGTACTAAAAATGGGGTATTTACAATAATTATCACAATAATATTTGTTTATAATAATACAAACAACAGAAATAAATATCTACGTTTAGCTTACTTAAACTTTCATTCTAATCAAAAATAATATAAACGCATATAACACCACGTTATCAATTCGTTGCCTACAAAAATAATTCTTATCGGACTTGTTTTATGGCGATATTTTGTTTTAATAGATAAAAATATTTCTTTATATAACCTCTACTTATAGGAAATAAATTATGAAAAATGTTGGTTTTGTCGGATGGCGTGGAATGGTGGGTTCTGTTCTTATGCAACGTATGGTTGAAGAACATGACTTTGATTATATCAATCCTGTATTCTTTTCTACTTCTCAAGCAGGTCAAGCAGCTCCTATCTTCGGTGGTAAAACAGGTACATTACAAAGTGCAGATAATATTGATGCATTAAGAGCATTAGATATTGTTGTGACTTGCCAAGGTGGGGATTATACCTCTGAAATTTACTCTAAACTACGTGCAACTGGCTGGCAAGGTTATTGGATTGATGCAGCATCGACTTTACGTATGGCAGATGACGCAATTATCGTGCTTGATCCAGTGAACAAAGCTAATATTGATACTGCGTTAGATAAAGGCATTAAAACCTTTGTAGGTGGTAATTGTACTGTGAGTTTAATGTTAATGTCTCTTGGTGGTTTATTTGCTGAAAACCTTATTGATTGGATTTCCGTTTCAACTTATCAAGCTGCTTCGGGTGGTGGTGCTCGTCATATGCGTGAACTGCTCACCCAAATGGGGATGCTAAATGCTGAGGTGACAAAAGAGTTACAAGATCCCCATTCTTCTATTTTAGATATTGAGAGAAAAGTGACCCAAAAAATGCGTGATGGTAGTTTACCAACTGATAATTTCGGTGTGCCATTAGCAGGAAGTTTAATTCCTTGGATCGATAAGGCACTTGATAATGGCCAAAGCAAAGAGGAATGGAAAGGGCAGGCAGAAACCAATAAAATTTTAGGTACCAACCAAGTTATTCCAGTTGATGGGCTTTGTGTTCGTATTGGAGCACTACGTTGTCATAGCCAAGCTTTTACTATTAAATTAAAAAAAGATATCAGCGTCCCTGAAATTGAAAAACTGCTTGCAGCTCATAATGATTGGGTGAAAGTCGTGCCGAATGATCGTGATCTTTCGATGCGTGAACTTACCCCAGCAGCAGTAACAGGCACTTTAACAACACCTGTTGGGCGCTTACGTAAATTGAATATGGGAAAAGATTACCTTTCTGCTTTTACTGTTGGTGACCAATTATTATGGGGGGCGACTGAACCATTACGTAGAATGTTACGCATTTTAGCCTAATTAGAAATAAAATAGAAAAACCCGATAAATCGGGTTTTTTATAACAATAGATTATGGCTCTTTATTATTCAACAACGTCACTAATAGTGATCCATTAAATAAAGCTTGTTGCACTAATGCAAATGCGCCAATTGCTGAGCTATCGTTAAGGGAAGAACAAGTGATAGTCAGGTTTTTCCGTAATCCCTCTAAACTTTGAGCGTTTAATGCACTATTAACAGCAGTTAATAGTATTTCGGGCGACTTGGTAAGTTCTCCTGCTAACACAATTCGCTGTGGGTTAAAGATGTTAACCATAATTGCAACTGCTCTACCAAGATTTTCACCTGCATCCTTAACTAACTTAGTAGCTAGTTCATCGCCTTGATTAGCATACTGACAGATATGATATATATCACAGTATTCTAATGTTAACTTCGATACATAACCTTGCTCAATCATCTGTTTAGCTCGGTATTCAATTGCTTTATTTACAACTCGGTTTTCCAAGCAACCGAAGTTACCACAATGGCAACGTTCACCTAATGTATCTACTTGAATGTGCCCAACTTCACAAGCGCTTTGATTGTGGTTTGTAAGCAACTGTTGATTAACGATAACACCAGAGCCTACCCCGCGATGTACACGGATTAAAATAGAATCATCAACATGTTGTGTTGAACCAAAATAACTTTCAGCTAATGCTAGACTTTGGATATCATTTCCTAGAAAAATAGATACATTGAATTCCTTTTGTAGTATCTCGCCTAAAGCCCACTCTTTTACTTGAATATGTGGAGTGTATCGGACAATGCCATTAACTGAGTCAATCAAGCCAGGGAGTACAATAGATATTGCAACTAAATATTTTATTTTTTTGCTGTTTACCTGAATAAATTCTTTAATCAATGCAATTAAATATTCTTGAACTTGTTGTTGAGTAAAATTGATAAGTGAGCATCTTTTTGATGTAAGGCATTTAGCCCCTAAATCAAAAAGCTCTATTGTGACGTGGGATCGACTTAATTGTACGGAAATTGCTTGGTAATGTCCAAACTTAGCTTCGATTGAAACTGCAGGCCGTCCCCCCGTTGATTGTTGTGCATCAACTTCTTTAATTAATTTTTTTTTAAGAAGTTGACGGGTTATTTTGGTAATGCTTGCAGGGGCTAATTGGCTGATTTCGGCCAATTGAATACGAGAAACAGGTGCTTGCTGAACAATCAAACGGTAAATCATTGCATAATTTAGCTGTTTGATTAATTCAGCATTGCCAACTAAGTTCAGATAATTGAATTCCATATATTACTCAATGTTTTTCATTAATTAACTGATATTCTAGCGACTCACTTCTCCATTAACAACAGTTTTAATTATTGTAAAGTCACGATTAAATACAACAAGGTTCGCAATTTTACCCTCACTAATACTACCAAGATTTTTATCCACTCCGATTGCTTTGGCAGGATAAAGTGTTGCCATTCTTAATGCTTCATCTAATGCAATACCTACATATTGAACAGCATTTTTTATTGCATCAATCATAGTTAATGCTGAACCACCAAGTGTGCCATTTTCATCAATACAGCGGCCATCTTTATAATAAATGGTTTTGCCTGCAAATACGCCTGATTCTAAATTAGAACCTACAAGTAACATTGCATCAGTAACTAAAATTAAATGATTTTGTTTTATTTTGTGACTATTGCGAATATTTGCCCAACTGACATGTTGACCATCAGCAATAATGCCTACATAAACTTCAGGTTCATCATAAATTGCGCCAACTACGCCAGGTTCGCGCCCAGAAATATAAGGCATGGCATTAAATAGGTGGGTACCTAAACGAATGCCATCGTTAAATCCACGACGACAATCATCGTAGTGACCATTCGAATGCCCAACAGATACATGAATACCTGCGTTAACCAATTGTTTAATGAAATGACTTTCAACTTTTTCTGGTGCTAAAGTTATAATTTTAATCACATCAGCATTTTCGCATAGAAAATCAATCATTTTTTGCGATGGTTGGCGGATAATATTTTCGTCATGAATGCCTTTCTTTTCAGGATTGATGTAAGGACCTTCAAGGTGTAAACCTAGTGCTTGGTTAGGATGCAAGGTCAAATATTCACGCATCACTTCAACTGCCTTTATCATAAATTCATCAGTTGATGTAATTAATGTAGGCAAATAGCTAGTACAGCCAGAAATAAGATTTGTGGCCTGCATGGCTTCTAATGTTTCAACGCTCAGTGCATCAAGCGTTTCATTAAATTGCACACCACCACAACCATTAACTTGGATATCGATAAATCCAGGTGCAACAAGTGCACCTTGTAAATTTTCAATTTTGAAATCTGTAGGTAATTCGTTTTGTTTACAGACTTTTGTAATTTTATCACCATCAATAATAACAGCGTGGTTATCAAGGATCTCATAACCTGTATAAAAACGGCAATTTGTTAATGCATACATTGAATTATCCTTTATAAAACGGTCACTTTAAGATTATCAGCTTCCATTTGTTTAAAATATTTTAGTGTTTTCACTTTCAGATCATCAGTACTTGGTTCATCACAAACAATAATTGATGCAGGATGCATTTGTAGTGCAGTGACAGTCCAAAGGTGATTAACAGACCCTTCAACACCAGCTTGTAATGCTAAACTTTTATTATGACCACAAACTAATAAAATAACTTCCTGTGCATCCATTAAAGTTGCAACACCAATGGTTAACGCATGTTTTGGTACTTGATTCACATCATTATCAAAAAAGCGAGAATTAGCAATGCGTGTATCTTCAGTTAATGTTTTGATGCGTGTACGTGAACAAAGTGAAGATCCTGGTTCATTAAAAGCGATATGTCCATCTTGACCTACCCCCCCAACAAAGATATTAATTTTACCGTAAGCTTTGATCTTCGCTTCATATTGACGGCACTCTTGCTCAATATCTGGCGCATTACCATTTAATATATGGATATTGTTCTTATCAATATCAATATGATTGAAAAAGTTTTCGTACATAAATGTGTGGTAGCTTTGTGGATGCTCTTCTGGAATACCAACATATTCATCCATATTAAAGGTTACAACATGTTTAAAGCTGACGTTACCTGCTTTATATTGTTTAATTAATTGTTGATACATAACTAATGGTGAACTACCTGTTGGCAGCCCCAATAAAAATGGACGATCTGCGGTAGGCTTAAACTCATTAATTTTATTAACAATACGCTGTGCAACCCAGGCACCGACTTCTTGTGCATTTTCTAAGGGAATAAGTCTCATGTGCTGTTACCTCTTGTGATATAATTAAAAACTTTTTTCTTGAAATAAAATATGTTGTCTTTATTTTACTATATTAAACTAATTAATCAAAAAAAATGGTGATTTGAATCACAAAAAAAGAACAATTAATTTGTGAAGTAAAATAAATAATATAAAGTGGAATAATAATACTTAATTATCATCACTTAAAGATGTAAAATTTTATTACTTTTTATTATATACCCCTAATAACTATATGAGGTTAAACTTATGGGAATTTTAGCTTATATGCAACGTATTGGGCGTTCGCTTATGGTGCCAGTGGCCGTCCTACCTGCTGCTGCAATATTACTAGGGATTGGTCAGTGGATTAGTCATATGGAGTGGGTTAGTCATGTAAACTTGTTTGGACTTATGGAATGGGATGCTAGCATTGTTGCTAAATTTTTAATGACATCTGGTAGTGCGATTCTTAGTAATATGCCAATACTGTTTGCTATTGGTGTGGCTTATGGTATGTCTAAAGATAAAGATGGTGCAGCTGCACTTTCTGGTTTAGTAGGTTTTTTAATTATAACTACCTTATTATCACCGAAATCTATTGCTTTCTTTCAGGGAATAGACACAGAGGTCGTTAAAGATTGGCAAAAACTAGTGCCGCCGGCATTTAATAGCATCAACAACCAATTTATTGGTATTCTTGTTGGTATTATTTCAGCCGAGCTTTACAATCGTTTTAGTCAGGCTGAATTACATAAAGCATTAGCATTTTTTAGCGGTAAAAGGCTAGTACCTATTATCGTATCGATAGTTATGTTATTGGTTTCTGCTGTTTTATATTTTATCTGGCCATCTATTTATGATGCATTAGTCGCTTTTGGTAAATATATTAAAGATTTAGGTTCAGTGGGTGCTGGTATTTATGGGTTCTTCAATCGTCTATTAATTCCTGTTGGTTTACATCATGCTTTAAACTCAGTATTCTGGTTTGACGTGGCTGGTATCAACGATATTCCTTATTTCATAGGTGGACAAACCTCTATTAATGCGGGTAATGCCGTTGTAGGTGTTACTGGACGTTATCAGGCTGGATTTTTCCCTGTTATGATGTTTGGTCTGCCTGGTGCCGCACTAGCTATGTACCATACGGCTAAAAAAAGCAACAAAGATAAAACTGCATCAATCATGTTTGCGGCTTCTATTGCTGCATTTTTTACTGGTATTACTGAACCACTAGAATTTGCCTTTATGTTTGTTGCGCCAGTACTTTATTTTTTACATGCGGTTTTAACGGGTATCTCACTTTATATTGCAGCCGCAATGCAATGGATATGTGGATTTGGTTTTAGTGCAGGTCTGATTGATATGGTACTTCAATCAGTTAATCCCCTTGCTGTCCATTGGTATATGTTAATCTTTCAAGGTTTAGTATTCTTTGCGGTCTACTATTTAGTATTCCGTTTTGTAATTGTAAAATTCAACCTTAAAACACCGGGTCGTGAAGATGAAGTAGAAACAACCCAAAGTGAAGCGGAAAAATCAACGCAAGGAAATACAGATACAACAAAACTTGCAGAGCAATATTTAGCAGTTGTTGGAGGTAAAGAAAACCTAACCAATATTGATTCTTGTATTACACGTTTGCGTTTAGGCGTTAACGATTCGGAGCTTATTGATGAACAAGCTACTAAAGCACTTGGTGCAATGGCAGTAATAAAATTAGGCAAAACAGGGGTACAAATTGTGGTTGGTCAGCAAGCAGAAAAGATTGCAGATCAAATGAAAAAGCTAGTTAATTAAAATAAGAGTTAAATCAAATTAAACCATAATCCACTCCTATTTAAGTATAGTGAAAAAATAGAGTGGATTATTTATTTGATTTAATCATATACAAAATACTATTAGTAGTATTTATAAATAATCAGAAAAATCAAATAAAACAAATAGTCTTATTGAACGATTTTTGTTTAGGTATAATGCCTATTATTGCGGTGTAATATGTTGTATTTTAGTCTAGAATTAGAACCGAAAAATTACATCTTGAAGAGTTAATAATTGAGTTAATAACTGATTATTAATGACTTTACTAGGAATAGTATGAGGTATTTGAATTAGATTTCTCGATTTGAGTGAAGATTCACATACGTACACATCATCAATATCATAAAGCTCAAGCATATTAAAAGTTGCAATATAATCACGCATTAAAATTTTATGGGGTTGTTGTTCTGGTAATAAATGGAATACACCATCATCAATAAAAAAAACAGAAATATGGTTAATAGCTGATGTAGCCAATGCTATATCAAGAGCTTCTCGGCCTTTGGCATTTCCGTGAGGTGGTGAGCTAATAATAATTGCTAATTTTTTCATTTCAGTATCTTAAGTTAAAACTGAATAGTTCGATCTGTTGTTGCAATTGATTCACTTAGTTCTCCAAGGCCAGTTAAATGAAAATAATCCGCGAGATTATTTTTAATAACGCCACGCCTCTGAGCGGCAGCAACACAAACAGTTAAAGTTAAAGGGTATGTTTTTGCTAATTCCTGCCATGCAGAGATTAAATCAAATTCATCATTAGCGGGATCAGTATAACCGTTTCCATTATAAACACCATCAGAATAAAAAAAGACATTTTTTATAGTATGAGGAGTATGCGATAGTAAAACTTGTGCAAATTGATATGCACAATAAGCAGATTGGGTCCCATAAACAGGACCCATAACAACAAGAGTATAACTTAATGAATTAATCAAATTAGTTAGCCGATTGTTCTTGTTCTTGAGTTTGAGCTGGTTCTATCTCTTGAGTTTTATCATTTTTATCGCCATCAATACCAAGCAATTCAACTTCAAAAACTAATGTTGATGCAGGTTCGATTCCCGCTGTATCTTTTTGACCAGGAAGACTTTGGTCACCATAAGCTAAATCGGGTGGTACAACAAGTTTGATTTTACCGCCAACACCAATTAATTGAATCCCTTCAGTCCAACCTTTAATAACACCATTAAGAGGGAATGTAGCTGGTTCACTACGATCATAAGAACTATCGAATTTACGTCCATCAATTAGTGTTCCTGTATAATGAACAATGACCGTATCTTGAGCTGTTGGATGACGGTCTGAACCTTCTTGAATGATTTGATATAGTAATCCTGATTTTGTTTGTTTTACACCATCTTGTTTAGCAAATTCTGTACGGAATTTATCGCCGGATGTTGTATTTTCAGCTTTTTCTTTTTCAAAACGTGCTTTGCTTTCTTCTTGAATTCGTTTACCAAACGCATCTAATATGGTTTTAACTTCATCTTTTGAAAGTTGAGATGCATCAAGGAATGTCTCATTAAAACCACTAATTAAATATTTCTGATCTGGTTTAATTTCATTTTGTTCTAAATTAGACTTCATGTATGTTGCAAATGATGAACCTAATGCATAGGCTTCTTTTTGTGCATCAGTTGAAATTGTTATTTTATTTGATGAATTTTTATCATCACAACCAGCTAATGCTAACACAATTGCACTACTTACCAAGGTCATTTTAATCAATGATTTCATTCTACTTCTCCAATTTATAAAACTTTTTAGGTAATTATTTTAGTTATTATATATGATTTGATATAAAATAGTGTTTACAAATCATTTATTTTATATAATTTATATTAATACATTAATAATACAAGGCAAGCAATATTTCGCATATTTAAATCATTCTTGAGCGAAAGAGGTAACCTCAGTTATAATGTGAAAAATTTATAGTAAATAATGTATAAGGATAACTATTTTGACTACCGAACTTAATACCCTTGATGTTGAAGAAATTATCAGTCTGTTACCTCATCGTTATCCATTTTTAATGGTTGATCGAGTCCTTAGTTACGAAAAAGGTAAAACACTAAAAGCGATAAAAAATGTTACTGTGAATGAACCGTTCTTTCAAGGGCACTTCCCAAATAAACCTATTTTCCCAGGCGTTTTGATTTTAGAGGCAATGGCTCAAGCAACAGGAATATTGGCTTTCAAAAGTATTGAAGAGCTATCACCAGGTCAACTTTATTATTTTGCTTCCATTGATAAAGCACGTTTTAAACGCCCTGTAGTGCCAGGAGACCAACTTATGCTCGATGTTGAATATATTAAAGAGCGTCGTGGTATTGCATTATTCCATGGTGTTGCAACTGTCGATGGTAAGTTAGTTTGCGAAGCTGAAATGATGTGTGCTCGCAAATAATTGCTTGTTTTTTTAGCATTTCCCTAAAAATAGTATTAAGGAATAACTATGGCAATGGAAATACATCCAAGCTCAGTGATTGAAAAAGGAGCAAAAATTGGCGATAACGTCAAAATAGGCCCTTTTTGTTTTATTGGTGAGAATGTAGAAATTGGTGACGGAACTTTTTTAAAATCACACGTTGTCATCAATGGGCATACAAAAATCGGTAAAGATAATCAAATTTATCAATTTGTCTCGATTGGTGAGGTAAACCAAGATTTAAAATACCGTGGAGAGCCAACACGCACTGAAATTGGCGATCGCAATATGATTCGTGAAAGCGTAACTATTCACCGTGGCACTTTTCAAGGTGGTGAATTAACGCATATTGGTAGCGATAATTTATTGATGATTAATGCACATGTTGCACACGATTGTTATATTGGTGATCACTGTATTTTAGCAAATAACGCCACTTTAGGTGGGCATGTTCAATTAGATGATTATGTAATTATTGGTGGAATGACAGCCGTTCATCAATTTTGTGTCATCGGATCACATGTTATGGTCGGTGGTTGTTCAGGTGTTGCTCAGGATGTTCCACCTTATGTTATTGCACAAGGGAATCATGCAATCCCCCATGGGGTAAATTATGAAGGCTTAAAACGTAGAGGCTTTAGCAAAGATGCTTTGCGGGCGATTCGCAGTAGTTATAAAATCCTTTATCGAAATGGCTTAACGTTGGAAGAGGCAAAAGTTGAAATTGAAACCATTGCCAAACAACACCCTGAAATCCAATTATTTATTGACTTTTTTGCCCGTTCAACACGTGGCATCATCCGTTAATGGCCAATAAAACGTTAGTCATTGCATTGGTCGCTGGAGAAGCTTCGGGCGATGTTCTTGGCGCAGGGTTGATTTGCGCGCTAAAAAATTACCATTCTAATATTGAATTTATAGGTATAGCGGGTCCGAAAATGCAAGCCGAAGGCTGTAAAGCTTGGTATGAAATGGATGAGTTATCAGTGATGGGCATTGTTGAAGTCTTGGGGCGATTACGCCGAATTTTAGCAATTCGCAAAGATATTACTAGACGTTTAATTGCACTTAAGCCTGATATATTTATTGGCATTGATGCACCTGACTTTAATCTTTCTTTAGAAGGTAAGTTAAAACAAGCTGGCATTAAAACAATTCATTATGTTAGCCCATCTGTTTGGGCCTGGAAGCAAAAACGCGTTTTCAAAATTAAGCGTAATACTAATCTTATTTTAGCCTTTTTACCTTTTGAAAAAGCCTTTTATGATAAGTTTGATGTTCCTTGTCGCTTTATTGGCCATAAGATGGCAGATGATATACCTTTAACTCCAGATCAAACAGCTATGCGTCAAAAATTAGGTGTACCTCTCAATAGCCTTTGTTTATCACTATTACCGGGTAGCCGTCATGCTGAAGTGACATTATTATCAGCACCTTTTTTAAAAGCAGCAAAGCTATTACGAGAACGTTATCCTAATATACATATTCTAGTGCCTTTAGTTAATATTAAAAGGCAAAAAGAATTTGAACAAATCAAAACTCAAGTCGCACCAGAACTTAAAATACAGTTACTACATGGTCAAGCCCGTGAAGCAATGATTGCGAGTAATGCAGCAATCTTAGCATCGGGGACTGTGGCATTAGAATGTATGTTAGCTAAGTGCCCAATGGTAGTTGGCTACAAAATGAAAGCATTCACTTTTTGGTTAGCTAAAAAATTAATTAAAACACCTTATGTGTCTTTACCTAATATTTTAGCCGGTAAAGATATTGTACCTGAATTGTTGCAACAAGATTGCACACCAGAAAATATCACCAACCGTATTATCCCTTTTTTAGAGGGGGATAATTCAGAACTAAAACAGATATTTTTATCTTTGCATAATCAAATTCGTTGTAATGCTGATGAACAAGCTGCTAAAGCTGTACTAGATGTATTAAAGGAGCCACATTGTTAGAGTTTACCTATCCAGATACCACTTTAATTGCTGGTGTCGACGAAGTTGGACGAGGTCCACTTTGTGGCGATGTTGTTACCGCTGCAGTTATTTTAGATCCTAACAAGCCCATTAAAGGTTTAACTGATTCTAAAAAACTAACCGAAAAAAATCGAGAACATCTATTTGATATTATCAAACAAGATGCTTTAGCTTGGAGTATTGCGAGAGCATCTGTGGACGAAATTGATAAATTAAATATATTACATGCTTCTATGCTTGCTATGCAGCGAGCTGTGTCTAAATTACCTATTAAACCCAATTTTGTATTAGTTGACGGCAATCGTTGCCCCGATTTTGGTATACAAACACAAGCTGTAGTTAAAGGCGATTTATTAGTGTCAGAAATCAGTGCTGCGTCTATTTTAGCCAAAGTTACACGCGATCATGAAATGGTAGAGCTTGATAAATTATATCCACATTATGGGCTTGCTAAACACAAAGGTTATCCAACTAAAGCGCATTTAGCTGCAATAAAAGAACATGGTATTAATCATTTATACCGTAAAAGTTTTGCACCAGTTAAGAGTTTAGCATTATTTTAATTAACTATTGTTTATCAACCGCTGTCAGCAATGGAGAGTTAAAAATAGAAACTGGTAAAATAACCATTTCTTGATAAGGAATTTTGTTTCCATAACGTTCTTTCAATTTTTTCTTCACGGCAGGCGATGAAAAATTAAAATCTTTGATAGTTTGTAATTGACCAATTTTCAATTTAAGTACCTTATCATAAATTTTCTAGATAAACTCAGAACAATAGATATAATTATTGTCCCAACCAAACCAGATATCATAAGGTTTTCTTTCCAAACTACTTGCGACTTACTTTAATTTAGCAATTTCGTTATTGGATAAATTGTAATTTTTTAAATGTCTTATGATGTAGCTTTTTATTTTTTACCACGTGCAATCCAACTATGTAGTAGCGTATAAACTACTTTATTAGTAATTTCAAAAACATATGGATAGTTTGTAGCTTGTTTAACTACTAGACTTTGTTTTGATTGTAAGGATTGAAAATAATATCACCATTTTGATGTTTATAACTAGCAATACGAGTGAAAGCTAACTAAAGACAGCATAGGCATATAATAAAACGCATTAAGTTACCCACAAAAACTCATAACGTTGCGAATTATAAAAAAATAGTTACTTATAGAAATACTTTTATAAGTAACTATCGAAGAAAGAGAAAAATTAATCTTGATGAGTAAAGAGAGATGCAAATTTATTTTTATACATCTCTTTGCTAGTTTTAGCAAAGCAAATTGTTTTAAAAATACCCAATAAACTTGCTTGATGCATACGGTATAACAGGCGATGAATACTTAAAGCAAAAAATCCTTTAACATTCATTTCGCGTTTACCTGCAATTTTAACTACACCTTGTGCTGTATCATGCAGAGAAATAATCGTTCCATTATCAATATAATTAAATGATTTCATTGGTTTATTATTTAACATGTTAATGATATTTTCATAACATATTTTTGCCATTTGATGTGCGGCTTGTGCAGTAGCTGGCGAGGCTCGCCCGCTGTTTTGCATAGCATAAGCACAGTCACCAATAACAAAAATATTATCATCGCGCGTTGTTTGTAATGTTGGTTTAACCACCAGTTGATTCGAACGGCTTGATTCTAAACCCGCAATATCTTTTAAATAATCAGGTGCTTTTACGCCTGCAGTCCAAATCATAATATCTGCGCTAATAATATCGCCTTCCTTTGGATAAAAGCCGTCACTTTCCGCCTTGGTTATCATGGTTTTTGTTAATACATGAATACCACGTTTTTGAAGGGTATCGGTAATATTTAATGCCGTTTTTTCAGGTAAAGCAGGTAAAATACGGTCAGTTGCTTCAATAATAGATACATCAAGCAAATCAGAACACATTTTATTGCGTCCACAGTTACCAAATGTTTCAACCATATGAGGTAACTCAGAAGCTAACTCAACACCTGTTGCGCCACCACCAACAATAGCAATACGAATTTTATCTTCAATCGTCGTTTCATGTTCATCAATAATTGAACAAAAACTAGCAAATTTTGTAATCAGTGTTTCACGTAGACGAATTGCAGCGTTTTGGTCATCTAAAAAGATACAATGTTCTTTAACTCCTGGTGTGCCAAAATCGTTTGAAGTACTTCCTATTGCCACAACTAATGTATCATATGGTACAGAAATAGATTCACTATTTGAATTCTCAATAATAACATGCTTTTCTTCACGATTAAGATTAGTAAACGAGCCTTGAATAAATTGAAAATGGTGTTGTTGTCCTTGTTCAGCATAATCAATTTTATCAGCTTGCTCATTTAGAATACCGGTAGCAACTTCATGTAATAAAGGTTTCCAAATATGATAAGTATTTTTATCTATTAGTGTAACCTCGGCTTGATCATTCTTCCCTAATTTATCGCCAAGATCAGTTGCTAATTCTAATCCTCCTGCGCCACCACCAATAATAATTATTTTAACCATATTAAATACCTTAAATTTTTATTTTTTAATAGTTTACTAAATAAGTAGGTTTTTATCTATTTCTTTTGACTAATATCACTTATAAATAAAACCTATTAAAGTATTATTTTATAATTAATAAAATTTATTTTAAATAAATATAAAAAATCAGTTACCACTATAATAACTTAGTATTGATATTAATTCATTTTTAAATTAAATTGATATGCTCTGTGTAAATAAAGCAATTTTCGTATAATGGGAGAGAGTAAATTTTACATATGCTTATTTTACAAAGTATATAATAATTTTAATTCTCTATTTCTTATCTCTTTAATACCACTCTATACAAAGTTTTATGAACAAAAAAGTTTTTACTATTATTGCGTTAATCGTTATTTTAATATCAATGACGATTTTAATTCGCTCACACAATAGTCAGTTTATCCTACAAGGTGAAGTTGATGCACCGAATGTTAACGTTGCGTCTAAAGCCAAAGGTAGAGTGCAATTTATTCATGTTCATCGAGGTGATGACGTTAAACCTGGTGATATTGTTATTACTCTCGATAGCCCTGAGCTTTTAGCTCAAGTCAAAGCGGCTGAAGCTGCGCGAGACCAAGCAAAAGCTCAATTAGCACTTTCGGAGCATGGAACTCGTGAAGAAAGCATCCGTTATTATGAAGCAATTCTTAAGCAAGCAAAGGTAACATATGATAATGCTTCCAAAGAATATGAGCGTAACAAAACTATTTCGGCCAAAGGTTATGTTTCTCAATCTATCTTAGATAGCGCATTAAAAACACGCGATTCAGCTTTTCAACAAGTTCAATCAGCACAAGCTAATTTAGACCAAGCTAAAAATGGAGATCGTATTGAGCAACGTGAAATTTATGCAGCCAAATTGGAAGAAGCCGAAGAACAACTTAAACAGCTACAAATACAATATGATGATTTACAAGTTAAAGCGCAAGTAGCAGGTGAAATTGGTTCTATTCCTGCTGAAATCGGCGAATTGTTTAATGCTAACAGCCCATTGTTAACAGTGATTCAACTACCTCAAGCTTATTTTGTATTTAACTTGCGTGAAGATATTATGTCTAATATTCGCAAAGGCGATCATATTATACTTGAAGTACCAGCACTCAATCACAAAGAGATTGAAGCCGAAATTCGTTATATAGCACCGATGGGCGATTATGCAACTAAACGTGCAACAAGAGCAACAGGAGATTTTGATTTGAAAACCTTTGAAGTCAGACTCTATCCTATTGCACCTGTTGAAGGTTTACGTGCAGGTATGAGCACATTATGGAAGCTAGACAAATAATGTTAGATTTCTGGCATCGTTTTAAAGAGGCGTTTAACGCCGAAATACCACAAATTTTTAGGCGATTTACCTTTCACTGGTTAATGTGGATTATGCCACTAATTATTTTTGTATTAATTAGTAGTATTTTTTATCGAGGTGTATTATATGATTTACCAGTAGGTTATATTGATCAAGATAAGAGTACTTTATCACGCGAACTCGTGCGTAATCTTAATGCTGCAGCACATGCAGATCTTATCAATTATGATAGCCAACTTTTTGATGCTGAGCGTGATCTGCAAAAAGCAAAAATTTATGCGCTACTTTATATTCCACCTAATTTTGAAACGGATGTATTATCAGGTCGCCAACCTACACCAATGCTTTATTATAATGCGTTATATTATAGTGCTGGCTTATATTCGATCATGGATTATTCTGGGTTGATAGCAACAATCAATACCCAATATCGAACCACCATGGCTACTAGTATTGGTATGCCAGTTCCCCCTTTGGCAAAAGTTAATTTTAATTATGATGGTTTATTTAATGCTAGTGGTAACTCAATGTACTTCCAACAATTTTCCGCAGTAGTGCATTTATTGCAGCTATTTGTTGTAACCACAACAATTCACATTCTAGCACAGTTGCCAAAGCGAACTCGTCCTAGCTACCCTTTTGTTTTAGGGAAATTAGCACCTTATACAATTTGGTTTACTATGCTGCTTATTTTTGAAATTGCTATGCTCGTTTTGTTTTCTAATGCGCGTGTATCGGGTTCTCCTTTTGCCATGATGATAGTGGTATTTTTCTATGTTATTGCTGCACAAAGCATAGGTATTTTGCTATACACTTTTACTAAAACTCCTATTGATGCCTATACTTATATAGGTATTTTAGTTGGACTTGCATTAACTTATTCTGGTGTTGTTGTACCTGAACTATCCATGCCATGGATTGCTAGATTTATCTCTTCGCTTGAACCATTAACTTATGCACTAAATAAACTGTTCGATCTGTTTTTGCGTCATTCTAGTTATTTGTCGGTGTTAAAAACATGCGGAATTTTAATGATCTATCCAATTATTATTACCGTGTTAGTTAGAAAGCGTCTAGTAAGGCGTTTACATTCACAGTAAGAGGATAAATTTAGATGATTAAAATATTTTGGTCTTCATTTATAAGAATATTCTTTTATCTGTTAGGACGACCAATGTGGTTATTGCTACTATTGTCAGTATCATTAATGAGCCTTGTTTATATTAATGGAACTATCACTAATTTACCGATAGCAATTGTTGATCAAGATCATACTCCAACAAGCCGTGGTTTAATTCGCTCATTAGAAACAAGTTCTAAAATTGATACAATTATTTATGAAAGCTCTCTTCAGGCTTATGATGATATCAATAATCGTAAACTTTTTGCTGTGATCACAATTCCAAGAGATTTTGAAAAGCGCCTAATAAATGGTGAAGAAGTTACAATACCTGCATATGGTGATGCTTCAAGTCGTTTAGCTAATGGTTTAATTCAAGTTGATATAAAAGGGATATATCAGCAGATATTGACTGAATATAATATTAAAATAATGCGTAATAACGGATTTTCAGATAAACAGATCAATATTATTTTATCACCTATAAAAGGCCAAACCGAACCACTTTATAATGCAGGAATCAGTTTTGCCGCCATTACCTTTCCAGGTTTGTTAGTCATGTTGTTACAACACTCTTTTTTAATTGCTTCAACTCGTACTAATATCACCCTAAATTCGCTACCCCAAGGCAAACCGCCTAAAATTGTTGTCTTTGGCAGTTTATGTGGGTTATTACCTATCTGGTTATTTTTATCTATTGTATTATTTGGTTTATGGCCTTGGATACTTGGTTATCGGCAATTGGCTAGCATTCCCGAAATATTAATCATGACATTTCCACTATTACTTGGGGCGCTAGGTTTGAGCAAATTACTAACAGAATGTTTACGCCGTACTGAGATGATATATCTTACATTAGCATTTTTAACCACACCTGTTTTCTATCTTTCAGGAACCATTTGGCCTATTGATGCAATGCCATTATGGGTACAATGTGTTTCTTATTCTCTACCTTCAACTTGGGCAACCAATATGATTGCAGGAGTGAATCAAATGGGGTTAAGCTTATCAGATAACTGGCTAAATATATTTATGATACTTTTACTAGGAGTAATATATAGCTCGTTAGGTATTTTTATATCAGCCTTACGAGAAGGAAAAGTTAGACAGGTATTAAAAAAATAAAAAATTTTTGATATAAAAAAACACAACTAAAATTATAAAATTAGATAAAACATTGGTAGTGTAACTACACTCATCCTATTACGATAGCCAAAATTAATCTAAATAACTAGATAATTCAATCATTATTTTGACATTAAGAAATATAACTAAAAGACACTTACGCAAAACCTTTTCCAAATGCTTTCATCTCATAATAGAGCTCGGCTATTAATGAAATAATAAAAGTATATATCTGATATATTATGAGTTAAAGTCAAATATCAAATTAAAACATAAAACAACATATTCCACCACGAAATACTGATAAATTAACCTTTTTAAAAAGTATAATTTTCTTTACTTTTTAGCCGAGGCTCATTAGATCAATCCAAATTTTTGTAATGCTTTAGCAATACCATCATTATTATTAGTATCTGTAACAAATTCAGCTTTTGCTTTTAATTCATCAACTGCATTACCCATAGCAATAGGATGATCAACGGTTAGAAACATTTCAAAATCATTCATACCATCACCAAATGCATAAGTTGGCACATCAGTGAACTCTTTATTTTGTAATAACTGAGTAATACCATAACCTTTAGAGCCACCATGATTAAAAACATCAACACAGTAAGGGGTATTACGAATAAAGGTTAGCTCAGGAAAAATATCTCGATAAAGATCCTCTCCAGTTTCACAAAGTAATAAAAGCATCTGAATAGGTGATTTTAAATAAACCTTATCATCAACGGAAGGAACTGGTTGCTTAAGATAATGATAAAACTTCTCGGCTGGTTGACTATACTCTGATATACACATCATTTCATCATTATAAAAAGATAAAGGAATATTCGTTTCCTGCTTAGAATACTGATATATCCTTGTTATCACATCTTTATCAATATTATTAGTAAAAACCTTTTCGCCTTTGTACAAAACAACTTGCCCATTCATACCAATAATTGAATCAATTTTAGTTTTTTGCATTAAATCAACAACTTCACAAGGTGTTCGACCGGTTGCAATCATTGGAATAATATTATTTTGTTTTAATTTCTCTATAGCTTCAAGGGAGCTAGACAATACATCAATTTGGCTATTAAATAGTGTCCCATCTAAATCAAAAAAAACAATAGCTTCAGGTTTATGACTCATATTACAAATCCAAAATATTTTTAATAAAAGGAATAGTTAACTTTCGTTGTTGTGCTAACGTTGCTACTTCAAACTTTTCTAATAAAGAAAACAATGTACGCATATCACGATTAACACGTTTTAATAAAAATAACCCAACATCTGTTGATAGTTCAAACCCACTTAATTGCGCTCTCAATTGCAGAGCTTTAAGCTTGTCATCATCGCTAAGTTCTTTTAATTGATAAACCTGCCCCCAAGACAACCTAGAAACTAAATCAGGCAATATAAAAGAAATTTGTTTAGGTGGAGCATTTGCAGTTATCAATAACTTACTCACATTTTTTTCTGTCAAACGATTAAATAAATCGAAAATAGCCTCTTCCCAATCTCTATGACCAGCTATTGCATCAATATCATCTAAACAGACTAAATCATAATTTTCTAATCCCTGTAAAATTTCAGGTACCAAATGATAATGCTGTTTTAATGGTATATAACTAGCTAATTTATTTTGGCTTGACGCATGTAAAAGGTGAGTTCGGCCTGCAACGCTAGCCGCCCATATATAAAAGACATTAAAACCCTCTTTACCTAATAAGGTTTGCAACGAATCAAACAATAACCGATTATTACCTACATAAAAACTATCAAAAGTTTCATTATTAGATAACGGAAAAGGCAAAGGTAGCTGTGAAAGAGTAATAAAGTAACCTCACAATACAAATAAAATCATATTAAGTATAAATTTGCTTTTATAAAAATCAATCACTTTTATATAAAAAGACAAATAGATAACTGCTAATTCAAAAATAAAACAAAAAACAACAAAATGATCAAAACATTCTGTTTAAAATAAAAACAATAAAAAGTTAAAATTCAAGCAATCAAACTTAATTTTTGTGGATAAATCTGTTAAAAATTAGGATAACAAGCTGTTATGATCGCATTAACAACTTCAAAATAGAAAACACTTGTGGATAAAAAGAATAGTTAAACACAAGTTTAAACAAAAAAAGATCCGATCAATTAACAGAATAAACCGATCGATAAGATCCTATAAAATAATTATAAAAAAGAGTTATCAACAAAAAAGATCCGATCTAATAATAATAAAAACAAAAAGATCATATAAAAGATCTTATTTTATTTAAATCACGATCGAAATAGATCATTTGACGTAACCGAAAAGATGAGTAAAATCTCCAACCCTAAATAAACCAAATCTCCCGATCTAAATTAGCGATCATCTGTACACAAAATAAATATGAGGTTTTTTATGTTTTATCCAGATCTTTTTGATGTCATCATCGTTGGTGGCGGTCATGCAGGAACAGAAGCAGCAATGGCATCAGCAAGAATGGGGCGAAAAACACTATTTTTAACCCATAATATCAATACATTAGGACAAATGTCTTGTAATCCCGCCATTGGTGGAATAGGTAAAGGCCACTTGGTAAAAGAAATTGATGCAATGGGTGGTTTAATGGCAAGAGCTATTGATCATGCTGGGATCCAATTTAGAATCTTAAATAGTAGTAAAGGACCAGCAGTAAGGGCTACAAGAGCACAAGCAGATAGATCACTATATTGCAAAGTGATACGAAAAACACTTGAAAACCAAGAAAACTTAATGCTATTTCAGCAATCTGTTGAAGATGTGATCATCGAAAACGATCAGATCATAGGTGTAAAAACCCAAATGGGCGTATCCTTTAAAGCTAAAGCTGTTGTGTTAACAACAGGTACCTTTTTAGATGGGAAGATCCATATAGGACTTAATAATTATAGTGGTGGACGAACAGGAGATCCAGCCTCGATCAGTTTATCAAAATCACTTCATCAATATCCATTTAGAATGGGACGATTAAAAACCGGTACCCCACCACGAATTGATGCTAGAACAATTGATTTTTCAAAATTAGGCACACAATATGGCGATGATCCTGTTCCTGTATTCTCATTTTTAGGTAATACAAGCGAACATCCTAAACAAATTCCTTGCTATATAACAAGTACTAACGAAACAACACACGAGATCATTCGAAATAGCTTAGATCGTAGTCCTATGTACACAGGTGTAATAGAAGGAGTTGGCCCAAGATATTGTCCATCAATTGAAGACAAAATTATGCGTTTTGCGGATCGTAATTCTCATCAGATCTATTTAGAGCCTGAAGGATTAGATAGCAACGAAATATATCCAAATGGGATCTCAACAAGTTTACCATTCGATACACAATTAGCATTTGTACGCAGTATGAAAGGATTAGAAAATGCTAATATTGTCAGACCAGGTTATGCGATCGAATATGATTATTTTGATCCAAGGGATCTTAAGCCAACACTTGAAAGTAAAGTTATCAAAGGTCTATTTTTAGCAGGACAGATCAATGGTACAACTGGTTATGAAGAAGCCGCAGCTCAAGGAATGCTTGCCGGTTTAAATGCAGCACGTTTTGTATATGATCAAGATCTATGGTATCCAACCCGTGATCAAGCTTATTTAGGGGTGTTAGTTGATGATCTTTGTACTCTTGGCACTAACGAACCTTATCGCATGTTTACCTCGCGTGCAGAATATCGTTTAATGTTACGTGAAGACAATGCTGATATTCGCTTAACTGAGATTGGTCGCAAGCTAGGCATGGTTGATGATTATCGCTGGCAACGTTTTAACGAAAAATTTGAAGCTATTGAACAAGAAAGAGCAAGATTACGTGATATATGGGTACATCCTCATATTGAAAGCATTGACGAAGTAAATGCCGTGTTAAGTGCTAATTTGACTAAAGAAGCCAATGGAGAAGAGTTACTTAAGCGACCTGAAATGAGTTATAACACATTGAAATCGCTTTCATTATTTGCGCCTGGATTGTCTGACGCACAGGCTGCGGAACAGGTTGAAATTCAGGTTAAATATGATGGATATATAAAACTGCAAATAGAAGAAATTGAACGTCAAAAACGCAATGAAGAAACGCTTATTCCTGAGCATATTGATTATGCTGAAATATCGGGTTTATCGAACGAAGTTGTGGCTAAATTAAAACAACATAAACCTGTTTCAATTGGACAAGCTTCGCGTATATCAGGAATTACTCCTGCTGCGATTTCAATGTTGCTAGTTTATTTAAAAAAGAAAAATTATGTTAAAAAAGAAACTCATTAATCTAATAGATCAAACGGATCTTTTGATCTCAGAATCACAAATAGATCAATTGATCCATTATGTTGAAATGCTCAACAAATGGAATAAGACTTACAACTTAACAGCTGTACGAGATCCTAATGAAATGTTAATCAAACATATCATGGATAGTTTAGTTGTATCGCCCTATTTAACTGGCAAAACTTTTATTGATGTTGGAACCGGTCCTGGTTTACCAGGCGTTCCACTAGCAATTATTAACCCAGATAAACAATTTGATTTGGTGGATAGTTTAGGTAAGCGTATTCGATTTTTAAAACAAGTACAGTTTGAATTAAAGCTAACTAATATAAACCCAATACAAAGCCGAATAGAAGAATATAATGATAAAAAGTTTGATGGGGTTATTAGCCGAGCATTTGCTTCATTGCAAGACATGCTTAGTTGGTGTAAACATCTTCCTAATGAACAAGGAGCTTTTTATGCTCTAAAAGGAAGTGACATAGATCCTATTACAGATGGTTTTACGCTTAAACAAAATATAAAATTGATTATACCTGGGTTAGATGCTGAAAGGTGTTTAATTATTATTCAATAATTTTTGTGCTTAATTAAATGATTTTATTAAACTTTTTGCAAATTTAATTTTTTCGCTTTTTCAAATAATCTTTAATACCATCAATAATTGATTTAGATACTTGATTTTGGAACGAAGCAGTCTTTAATTTTTTTTCTTCGGTAATATTACTAATAAAGGCTGTTTCAACCAAAACCGATGGAATATCGGGTGCTTTTAACACTGCAAAACCAGCTTTTTCAAGTGATTGTTTATGTAACTTATTTATTTTTTTCATTCGATTCAAAATAGCATTACCAAGTAACACACCATTATTTAACGTTGTTTTTTGAACCAAATCTAAAATAGTATTATCTAAATATTTATCGCCACTGCGGCTAACACCGCCTATTTGATCTGCTTCATTTTGAGTTTGAGCTAAATAACTAGCAGCTGAACTACTTGCTCCACGTGTTGATAAAGCAAAAACAGATGACCCACCAACAGAACGGTTAGCAAAGGCATCAGCATGAATAGAAATAAAAAGATCAGCACGCAACGATCGTGCCTTAGCTACGCGGACTTTTAATGGAATAAAGACATCTTCATTACGAGTCATATAAACTTTAATATTTGCCTCTTTCTTAAGTAAATTATAAGTTCGACGCGCTATTTGCAAAACGATATCTTTTTCGCGTGTTCTATTATAGCCAATAGCTCCCGGATCTTCGCCACCGTGACCAGGATCGAGTACGACAATAATTGGTGCATTTTTCTTTTTATTAGTCTGGGTTTTGATCTCTGCTTGTTTTTTACTAAGATCACCGGTTTTATATTCTTCTAATAGTGCAAGTAAAGGATCATCATCACTTGTTGAAGTTGTTCTGTAAGGATAAAGATCCATCACTAAACGATGTTTAAATTCTGCAATTGGTGATAGAGTAAAAGTATTAGGATTAACATTTTGTTTTAATTCAATCATAATTCTTACAATTTTAGAATCTATTTGCAAAACTTGTATCGACTTAATATAAGGATCATGACTTAAAACTTTTGATGATATTGTTTTTAAAGTTGGATTTAAATTGAGATTATCAATGTCAATCACTATTCTATTCGGATTAAATAACGAAGCGCTTTTATAGTTGAGTTTAATATTTGATTCCAAAGTGATTCGTGTATAGGTAGATGAAGGCCAAACTCGTACAGCAACAATTTGTGCTTTGGTTGCTGCAAAACCAACTCGAGTAAAGGATAATAAACATGTAGCAATAATACCTTTAACTAATAGGCGTTTTGTTGGGCTAAATGTTTTTTTCATATATTAAATACTTTATTTATTATCAAAATTAGTCGCAAATAATAGCATAAAAAGAAAGGACTTTAAAAAAGAATGATTATCATAATTGTCTGTTATTATTGATAAATAAATTTTTTTAATTATCCACCAATTTTTATTATAAAAAAGATTGTCTTTAAATGTTAAAAATAAGCTTTGTTTTGATTTTTTTATTTTATTCTAGACCCTACAATCACAAAGGATTACAATATAGTACGCTAAAATCGCGGATTTAAACCCGTTTTCATTTTAACAATTAAATATAACTGAGTTATTGATGAGCAAAAAATTACATATCAAAACTTGGGGCTGCCAAATGAATGAGTATGACTCAACAAAAATGGCAGATCTCCTTGAATCCACCCATGGTTTAACATTAATAGATAATGCTGAAGAAGCTGATATTTTATTACTCAATACTTGCTCTATTCGAGAAAAAGCCCAAGAAAAAGTCTTTCATCAATTAGGGCGTTGGAAGAACCTTAAAAAAAATAATCCAGATATCATTATTGGTGTGGGAGGTTGTGTTGCTTCGCAAGAAGGTGCCCATATTCGTAAACGAGCGCCATTTGTGGATATTATTTTTGGACCTCAAACCTTTCACCGCTTACCAGAAATGATTGAGCAAGTTAAAAGTGGTAAAGGCAATCATGTGGTTGATGTAAGTTTTCCTGAAATTGAAAAATTTGATCGCCTACCAGAGCCTCGTAGCGAAGGCCCAACTGCGTTTGTTTCGATTATGGAAGGATGTAATAAATATTGTACTTATTGTGTAGTTCCTTATACCCGAGGTGAAGAAGTTAGTCGACCTTGTGATGATGTCATCTATGAAATAGCTCAACTTGCCGAGCAAGGTGTACGTGAAGTCAACCTATTAGGTCAAAATGTAAATGCATATCGTGGACCAACATTCGATGGTGATATTTGTTCCTTCGCAGAGTTATTACGTTTAGTTGCAGCCATTGATGGTATAGATCGCATTCGTTTTACAACTAGCCATCCAATAGAATTTACTGATGATATTATTGATGTTTATCGTGACACACCAGAACTAGTAAATTTTTTACATTTGCCAGTACAAAGTGGCTCAGATCGCGTATTAAACTTAATGAAACGTACACATACTGCGCTTGAATATAAATCAATTATTCGAAAACTACGTAAAGTACGCCCAGATATCCAAATTAGCTCTGATTTTATTGTTGGTTTCCCCGGTGAAACTCAAGAAGATTTTGAGCAAACAATGAAGCTAATTGTTGATATCAATTTTGATTTGAGTTACAGCTTTGTTTATTCAGCACGTCCAGGTACTCCTGCTGCTGAAATGGAAGATAATGTTTCTGAAGAAGATAAAAAACAACGACTTTACATACTTCAAGAACGAATTAATCAACAAGCCATGCAATTTAGCCGCCGTATGTTAAATACCGTGCAACGTATTTTGGTTGAAGGTCCATCCAAAAAAGACCTTATGGAATTAACTGGTCGAACTGAAAATAATCGAATTGTTAACTTTGAAGGCCGTCCTGAAATGATTGGTAAATTTGTTGATGTTGAAATTACCGATGTTTATCCAAATTCATTGCGCGGTAAAGTCGTTAGAACCGAAGATGAAATGAAGTTACGTGTGAGTGAATCTCCAATATCCATTATTTCACGTACACGAAAAGAAAATGATTTAGGAGTTGGGATTTATCAACCTTAAAAGAGTTAAAATAATTATTTGAGGGCTTACATTTGAATATTACAACACAAGAAACCATGCTTGAACCAGCCGATAATCAACGGCTTAATAGTCTTTGTGGTCCTTATAATGATAATATAAAAAAGCTAGAGTGTCGACTAGGTATTGAAATTAATCAACGGAGTAATTTATTTTCAATAACCGGAGATGATATTTTTGTTCGATCTGCTATTGATATTTTGCAATCTCTTTATAAACAAACCAAAAATAAAATAATTGATATTGAACCTGAGCAAATTCATTTAGCAATCAAAGAAACAGGTGTACTTGAAAAAGTAAGTGAACACTTACCTGCTTATATCAAGCACCAAGGTGGAAAGTTAGTAGCAATTAAAACTAAACGAGGCATTATCAAACCCCGAACGACGAATCAAGCACAATATATTGCTCATGTTTTGGATTACGATATTTCTTTTGGTATTGGTCCTGCTGGAACAGGTAAAACTTATTTAGCGGTAGCAGCTGCAGTTGATGCGTTGGAAAAGCAACAGATTCGTCGTATTGTACTAACTCGACCAGCAGTCGAAGCTGGTGAAAAACTTGGCTTTTTACCAGGTAATTTAAGCCAAAAAGTGGATCCTTACTTACGTCCACTTTATGATGCTTTATTTGAAATGTTAGGTTTTGAAAAAGTAGAAAAACTGATTGAAAAAAGTGTAATTGAAGTGGCGCCACTTGCCTATATGCGTGGACGAACATTAAATGATGCATTTATTATTCTTGATGAAAGCCAAAATACAACGATTGAACAAATGAAAATGTTTTTAACTCGAATTGGTTTTAATTCAAAAGCGGTAATAACAGGTGATATTACTCAAATTGATTTACCGCGTAATCAAAAATCTGGATTACGTCATGCTATAGAAGTATTAAGCCAAGTTGAAGAAATTAGTTTTAATTTTTTTAATAGTGAAGATGTCGTGCGTCATCCAGTAGTTGCAAGAATTGTTAATGCTTATGAAAAATGGGATGAACAGGAATATAAGTTGCAGCATATAGAAAAAAGTATGTAGAGGAGGAATATTATCTCTATTTCAAGTAAAAGAAAGAAAACTAGAATTCGAGATCATTCTGCAGAAGCAAGCTTGTTTTTGCGCCGAGCGCTGTTTTCTTTTATTGCAATTATTATTTTAATTATCGTGTTGATTGTAAACTTAGCTGGTTTACAGATTTTGAATTATAGTTATTACAGTACGAAATCCAATGATAATCGTATTGAAATTATTCCTATTTCACCAAATCGAGGTATGATTTATGATCGTAATGGTATGCCATTAGCGATTAACAATATTACTTATCAATTAAATATCATTCCAGATAAAACTAAAAATCTTAATAAACAATTTGACGAATTAAAAAAAATTGTTGATTTGACCGATGAAGATATTGAAACTTTTCAAAAAGAGCGACGCAATTATAAAGCCCATCGTCCAGTACCGCTAAAAGATGATTTGACCGAAAAACAAATAGCTCGTTTCGTTGTGGATCAACATCGTTTTCCGTTTGTTTCCATTGTTGGTATACAGCATCGTTATTATCCTTATGGATCATCATTGACGCATATTCTTGGCTACATTTCTAAAATTAATAGTCAAGATAAGCAGCGTTTAGCAGATGAAAATAAAACTAGCGATTATGTGGCAACTTTTAATATTGGAAAAATGGGGATAGAAAAGTATTACGAAGATGTATTACACGGAACTCCAGGTTATGAAAAAGTTGAAGTTAACAGCCGAGGTAGAATTGTACGCCAACTAAATCAACATCCACCTCAAGCGGGTGAGGATATCTATTTATCTATTAATTTAAAATTACAGCTTTATATAGAACAATTACTGGCTGGACGTAAAGCGGCTGTGGTAGCTATTGATCCTAACAATGGTGAAATTTTAGCCTTAGTTTCTAGCCCAAGTTATGATTCTAACTCTTTTGTTGGTGGCATATCGAGTACTAAATATAGCGAATTACTCAAAGATCCTAGTAAGCCACTTTTCAATCGAGCTTTACTAGGAGCTTATCCACCAGCTTCGACTGTTAAGCCTTTTATTTCCATTGCGGCCTTAAGTGAAGGAGTGATCACCCCAAAAAGCGTGGTTAATGATCCTGGTTGGTGGCAATTACCTGGTACTGAACGGCGTTATCGTGATTGGTTAAAATGGGGGCACGGTCGAGTTGATATATTAAGAGCGATTGAAGAATCAGTTGATACCTACTTTTATCAAGTTGCTTATGATATGGGGATTGACCGCTTAAATTCGTGGATGACTAAATTTGGTTATGGTCAACGAACAGGTATAGATATTTCGCCAAACGAAGAAACACGAGCTGTTATGCCTAGTCGTGAATGGAAAATAAAACGCTATAAAAAGTCTTGGTTACAGGGCGATACTATTCCAGTTGGTATCGGTCAAGGATATTGGACTGCAACGCCTATTCAAATGGCAAAAGCATTAACAACTTTGATTAATAATGGTAAAACTTATACTCCACATTTTCTATTATACAAAAAGAGCGATATTTTAAATTCAAATGAACTTCAACCCTTGGTTAAGCCTGAAAAATATTTAGAGGATAATAGTTTAGTTAATGTTAAATCAACTTATTGGAATGTAGCTAAAGAAGGTATGCGCCGTGTTATGTTTGGATCTCGAGGAACAGCACGTAAGCTTTATACTGATGCAAAATATCAAGCTGCTGGCAAATCAGGGACTGCACAAGTTTATGGTTTAAAGCAAGATGAAGTCTATAACGCTCATAAGATCCCTGAGCATTTACGTGATCACGCATTATTTATAGCTTATGCTCCTTACGATAAACCAAAAATTGCTTTAGCCATTGTTTTAGAAAATGGCGGTGGTGGTAGTTCGAACGGTGGTGCAGTCGCTCGTAAAATATTGGATTTTTATCTTCTTGGCAATAACTCAACAGAGCTAGATGAACCATCACCAAATACAGGAGCTGAAGACTAATAATGAATAGTAGTAAAAAATCTTTTTGGCAAAAAATACATATTGATCCTCTGTTTTTTTTATTTATTACTTTATTACTTGGTTATAGTCTTTATATACTGTGGAGTGCAAGTGGACAAAATATTGATATGATGCAAAAGCGAGTAATACAAATTTTACTTGGCTTTGCTGTAATGATTTTACTGGCTCAGTTTTCACCTAGAACCTATGAAAAATTGGCACCATATCTATATATCGCTTGTATTATTATTTTATTATTAGTTGATATTTTTGGTTATACTAGTAAAGGTGCACAGCGCTGGTTAGATTTAGGTATTTTACGATTCCAACCTTCTGAAATAGCCAAAATAGCCGTGCCATTAATGGTTGCAAAATTTATTCATCGTGATGGATGCCCACCGCCATTAAAAACAACATTACAAACACTTGGTATAATTGGAGTACCGACATTACTTGTTGCTATGCAACCGGATCTTGGCACAGCAATATTGATTATTATGTCAGGAATTTTTATTATTTTTTTAGCAGGCATTAATTGGCGCTATATTCTTATTGCATTAATTTTAATTGCTATATTTTTACCAATTATGTGGTTCTTTTTAATGCACGATTATCAGCAAAAAAGAGTATTAATGCTGATCAATCCTGAGCTTGATCCAAGCGGTGCTGGTTATCATATTATTCAATCCAAAACAGCAATTGGATCAGGCGGTATATGGGGTAAAGGCTGGCTTCAAGGCACACAATCGCAACTTGAATTTTTACCTGAGCGGCACACCGATTTTATCTTTTCAGTCATAGCTGAAGAATTTGGTTTTATTGGTTCCATTATTTTATTAATTTTATTTTTATGTTTGATTGTGCGAGGACTTATTATTGCAGCTCAAGCACAAACAACATTTGGACGAATTTTATCGGGTGGACTAATTTTAGTATTTTTTATTTATGCTTTTATTAATATTGGCATGGTTAGTGGAATCTTACCAGTAGTTGGTGTACCATTACCATTAATAAGTTATGGTGGCTCATCTTTAGTCGTATTAATGGCAAGTTTTGGCATTATAATGTCTATCCACACACATCGATATATGTTGTCTAAAAATATTTAACGGAATTGAAATAAATGAAAAAGAAATTTAAATTATCTTTTGCGTTGTTTGCGCTTGCACTTTGTTCATCAGTATCGGCTGAAATGGCTTTTCCTATCCCAGCTATTCCGCAACTAGATGCTGAATCTTATATATTAATCGATGCAAAATCGGGCGAAATTTTAGCGCAATATAACGCTGAACAACAGCGTGATCCAGCTAGTCTAACCAAAATGATGACCAGCTATGTGGTTGGTCAAGCACTACACTCAGGACGCATAAAAAATGATGATATGGTTGTAGTAAGTAAAGATGCATGGGCAACGGGTAACCCTGTTTTAAAAGGGTCATCATTGATGTTTTTAGAAGTGGGTAAAACAGTATCAGTTTCTGATCTTAATAAAGGTATTATCATCCAATCTGGTAATGATGCTTGTATTGCAATGGCAGAACATGTAGCAGGAAGCCAAGGGGCTTTTGTTAACCTAATGAATGATTATGCAAAAAAAATTGGATTAGCGCATACTCATTTTGAAACAGTTCATGGGCTTGATGCACCAGGGCAATACACAACAGCCAAAGATATGGCTTTTTTAGGGCAAGCATTGATTCGAGATTTACCTGAAGAATATTCTATTTATAAACAAAAAGAATTTACCTATACTTTATCAAAACCACAACTTAATCGAAATGGACTACTTTGGGATACCACATTAAACGTTGATGGAATTAAAACAGGGCATACCAATGCTGCTGGTTATAACTTAGTTGCTTCAGCGATTGATGGCAATACCCGATTGATTTCAGCGGTACTAGGTGGACGAACATATAAAGGCCGTGAAGAAGAGAGCAAAAAACTATTAGTATGGGGATTCCGCTTTTTTGAAACCGCAAATCCTGTAAAAGCAGATACGCCATTAGCGACAAAAACGATTTGGTATGGAGATGAAAATAAAATTCAACTAGGTGCAATTAATGGGTCTTACATCACTGTACCAAAAGGACGTTCAGCTGATGTACAAGTTGAATATAAAATTGACGATTATATTTATGCACCAATAACAAAAGGTACTGCCGTAGGTAAAATGCAGTTTCTATTAGATGGTAAAGTAATTAGCGAACAACCTCTTGTCGCTTTACAAAATGTTGAAGAAACAGGATTCTTTGGAAGTATCTGGGATTGGATAAGCTTACAATTCCATAAATTGTTTAGCTAGTTTTTACTATCATTGTTCTGTAAGTATTAGCTTACAGAACAATCTTATCCCCCTTCAAAACTAACTCTACCTATTATGTCAAATTTACAGTAAACAAATAAATTAACTGTAATAGAATAATATAAAAATAAAACTATCCGTTCAAATAAGAGCAGATGAAAAATTCAATGACTAAACTTTTCATAGCTGAAATAATCATCTTATTCATAATAACTAGCAAAAAATATCATGTAACTGTTATTTGTGTTAGATAATAATATATATTCACTCAAGAATGTTTAAAAATGTGGCGTTTAAGCTAAATAGGTATTGCTTTATTATTTTATTGCTATAATATAGCCACTTCTTTGACGCGGGGTGGAGCAGCTTGGTAGCTCGTCGGGCTCATAACCCGAAGGTCGTTGGTTCAAATCCAGCCCCCGCAACCAATTTTAGCTAGTCCGTAACAACGCCACAGTACTCCAAACATTACACTTTATCTTTATACCATCACTATTTTTATACCACCGCTATTGCGATTTTGGTACCGCTAGCAATGTTGATACTGCTTCGCTAATGCGTCTTGCTATGTAGCTATTGTTCATGGTGTATAAGTGAATGCCATCGACATCTTGCGAAACCAAATCAACAATCTGATCGATTGCATAAGCAATACCGGCATCACGAAATGCTTCTGGGTGGTGTTCGTATTTTTCCATCATTTGTTTGAATTTTTTAGGTAAATTCACCCCACACATCGATACCATACGCTCAATTTGGTTTTTATTGGTCACTGGCATGATGCCTGCTTCTATTGGAACATTAATGCCAATATCGCGAGCTTTATCTAAAAATGTATAAAAATAGTCATTATCAAAAAATAGCTGTGAAATAAGTTGATCGGTACCTGCATTGACTTTTTCTTTTAGGTGGATCAGATCTTGTTTTAGTGTTGCTGCTTCAAGGTGTCCTTCTGGGTAACATGCACCAATCACGTTAAAATCACCGTTTTCTTTAATGAATGTCACCAGTTCGCTAGCGTATCGAAAATCATCTTTAGGTTGTACATTCGGGCTGATGTCACCACGCAAAGCGAGCACATTATCAATTCCTGCACATTTAAGATCATGTAGGATTTTTTGCATTTCAGCTTTATCAAAATTGATCCCCGGCAAGTGAGCGACGCTTTCAATGCCATAAGTGTGTTTGACTGAGTGGGCAATATCAATGGTGGTTTGACCATTTAAGCTACCACCTGCACCATAAGTGACACTGATAAAATCAGGTTTAAAATAACCAAGTTCACGCAATGTACTATAAATTGTTTCTAGAGGTGAGGTTTTTTTAGGGGGAAAAACCTCAAAGGAGAATACGGTTTTTTTATTAAATAGTAGATTTGTTTTCATTTGTTTCATCCATTGGTTATGTCACTCATTTCCTTTATTGACACTTCCGCCGCCCAAATAGGCGGCGGAAACGTAAGGCTATGAACAAAGCCTGATTTGTTAATAAAAAACTCAACGACTTTGTAAAAATAGTACTTAGTTCAGTGTTTTTCTTACTTCTAAAGTGGCTTGTACTAAATGTTGTAAGCTTTCAACCACTTCTTTTTCGCCACGAGTTTTTAAACCGCAATCTGGGTTGATCCACAATTTTTGGTTATCAATCTTCGCTAGTAACTTTTCAATCGTTGCTTTGATTTCGGCTACTGGTGGTACACGTGGTGAATGGATGTCGTAAACCCCTGGTCCTACTTCAGTTTTGAAGTTGTTTGCATTAAGTACGTCAATCAACTGCAAATTAGAGCGAGAAGCCTCGAACGAAATAACATCAGCGTCCATTGCATCAATATCTTTAATAATGTCAGCAAATTCGCTATAACACATATGAGTATGAATTTGCGTATCTGCTTGCACTTTGCTATGTACCAATCTAAACGCAGGGATCGCCCAATCAAGGTATTCACTGTTCCAATCGGCTTTACGTAGTGGTAATTTTTCTTTTAATGCCGCTTCGTCAATTTGAATAATCTTAATACCCGCTGCTTCAAGATCTAATACTTCATCACCAATTGCTAATGCTATTTGGAATACCGATTCTTTTTGAGAAATATCTTCTCGTGGGAACGACCAATTTAGAATAGTCACAGGTCCTGTTAACATACCTTTAACTGGTTTGTCTGTCAGGCTTTGTGCATATTTTGAATATGCAACAGTAATCGGTTTTGAGCGTGAAATATCACCCCAAACAATTGGTGGCTTAACGCAACGAGTACCATAAGATTGCACCCATGCTTTTTCAGTAAACACAAAGCCATTTAAGCTTTCACCAAAATATTCGACCATGTCATTACGTTCAAATTCACCATGTACTAACACATCAATGCCAATTTCTTCTTGTAATTTAATACACTGCGCAATTTTTTGTTGATTAAACTCAGTATATTCGTTCAGGCAAATTTCACCTTTTTTGAATTTAGCACGATTTAAACGTACATCAGGTGTTTGTGGGAATGATCCAATAGTGGTTGTTGGTAACAGTGGCAAATTAAAGGCCTTTTTCTGCGCTGCTTCACGCACTGAAAATTCAGGTAAACGAGTAAAGTCCGAATCTTTTAATGCGGCCACTTTTTGGCGTACAGCTTGATTTGCGCCTTCACGCTCACGAGTAAATAATGTTTGGTTAGCTTTATAAGCGGCATTATTTTCAGGATTTGCATCCTTAAATAATTGACCAAGTTCAGCAAGTTCTTGTAGCTTTTCTTGTGCAAAAGCAAAATAAGCACGTTGTTGAATAGTTAATTTGGTCTCATTTTGCAATGTATAAGGAACATGCAGTAATGAACAAGAAGTATTGATTACAATATTTGCGGCTTTTTGTTTGATTTTACCAAGTAATGCTAAGGTTTTTTGGTAATTGTTTTTCCAGATATTTTTTCCATTTACCACACCAGCAAATAAGACTTTATCGGCAGGGAAACCATTGTTTTCAAGTAAAGCTAATGATTGTTTACCTTCAACAAAATCAAGACCAATACCATCAAAAGGTAAAGCGACAAGTTCTTTATAACAATCACGTACATCACCAAAATAAGTTTGTAAAACAATCTTAGTTTGTCCTTTTACCGATAAAATCGCTTGATAAAGTTCGGTAAATAAAGCGATATCGTCTTTATTTAGGTCAGTGACTAAAATAGGTTCATCAATTTGGATCCACTCAGCACCAAGTGTTGTGAATTTTTGGATGATGTCTTGATAAGCTTTAATAATATCAGCTTTAAAATCAACAAGCTGTTTTTTACCTAAATACTGCGCTAATTTAAAAAAGGTTAATGCACCAATCACAACCGGCTTGGTTTGTACACCTAACGCTTTAGCTTCTTGATATTCGTCAAAAGGTTTAGTGCCTGTTAACTTAATTTGTACTGAATCTTCAATTTCAGGTACTAAATAGTGGTAATTGGTGTTAAACCATTTTTTCATAGCGAGTGCTCGCACATCGCCTTTTTCACCCTGATAACCACGTGCCATCGCAAAATAACGGTCAAGTTCAGGTAAACCTAAATCTTGGTAACGTTTTGGAATAACATTAAGTAAACACGCTGTATCTAACACCGCATCATAGAATGAAAAATCATTAGATGAAATAAAGGCAATTTTTTGAGCCGCTTGTTGTTTTAAATGCTCAGCTCGTAGCGCTTTAGCTTCGTTTAATAATTCAGCTTGTGTTTTATTACCTTTAAAATAGGCTTCTGTTGCAAATTTAAGTTCACGAAGCTTACCAACTCGAGGATATCCAATAACAGCAGTATTCATTTTTATTTCCTTTTTATCGACTTTCTTTAGTGATAAAGAAGATAACAAAAAAAACAGATATTGAATAATTCTAGTTTTTTATTGGTTAATATAGTTTTTAACTATAACAGATAAAATAAAAAATCCCACTATAGTTAAATAGTAGGATTTAGTATTAAGTGATTTAACTTAAATTATTGACGCCACTCGCCACGAATAGGTCTTGAAAAATGAGCAAGAACGGCAATCATACAAATTTCAATTGAAACGCCCCAATAGATATGACCCAAAATTTCGCTCCATAGCTCATAGCCATTTAAATTCCATAACCAACCAACAGTACCTTCGGCATCATAAGCAGGATGACGAAAGCCAAGTAATGGAATTAAAAAACCATGCATAGAGATAGTAATAATCGTGCCATAAACTGCGCCATACCATAGTCGGATTTTGTTGCAATAATATGCACCAGCCACATAAACAAAGGCAAAAGCAAAACTGAATAACCAGTGATAAAGCGTTACCGCACCAGAAACAGTTGCTGTTTGATAAATATAATCAAGTGAATGATAATCAATTCCAAGCCAGCCAAGCCATGCATCAATATGTGCCGCTGGAGGCGAAATTTCACCCGGGACACGAGGAGGCATATTAACCTCGGATCCCCACTTAACTAAAGCACTAATAAAACCACCAATGATTGTTGTCCAAATAATGACTTGACGATTTGTTTTATTTCCAAACATACTGGGTTTTCCATAATTATAATAATAGGTGTATAAATTATACTCCTGTGTAATTTGGGATAAAAGAAGAATAAGTTGGGGGAGGTGTAAAAGTTATTGGTGATGAAATGACTTTCTTGCAATTGCACTGCCCAAGTTTTCCGTGCCTTAGTAGACTCTAGAGCTTTTTTATGATTTCCTCCTGAAGCTGAGCTTTTAAACTGAGCTGGGCAAACATCTGTTTAAGTTTACGGTTTTCGGCTTCAAGCTCCTTTAAGCGTTTGATGTCTGAAGTTTCCATTCCGCCGTATTTTTCCCGTCATTTATAGAAAGTTGAATTCTCCATGCCATATTCACGGCAAAGTTCTTTAACGGGAATACCAGCTTCAGCTTCTTTTAAAATAGCTACGATTTGATGTTCAGTCATTTTTCTCATATTTAAATCCTCTTTTACTTTTATCATAGAGAATTTTCTATTTTTTTGCTGTACTATTTTAGGGGATAGTTACAGTTTTATTTAAACGATAGAGAAAAAATGGATAAATTATTTAGATATTGTTTATTGATAGTCACTCAGTTTTTGTTAATATTTTTGCCTGTGCTTGCTGTTTATTCTTTCATTAAGGCTCGTAAACAAAATATTAAAACTAGAGATAATTTACAACATATTAGTCAACATTATTTTCTTACTTCTTTGTTTCATCGATGGAATAAAAAGAATTGTATAATGATTCATGCAATATCTTTAGGAGAAGTTGATGCAGCAATTAATTTAATTAATTCATTTGAACCAGAATCAAATGAAAATATTATATTAACAGTAACATCTATTCAGGCTTATAAAAAACTACATAAGAATAAACTGAATTTGAAAATATTATATTTTCCTTTTGATTCATTAATTCATCAAACTTTGTTTCTTAGTCACTTTCATATCAAAAAAGCAATAATTATTGAGCATGATTTTTGGCCAAACTTTCTTGCAGTAATGAATATGCTAAAGCGAGAGGTGATACTTTTAAATGGTCATATTTCAGATAAAACAATACAACGTCTTAGTAACAGGTATTATAGAGAGTTAATGTTTTCGCCAATTAAAAATGCTTATGTACAAACAGATGACCTTAGAACAAAACTGCTACATATAATGCCAGATATTAATGTGTCGGTTGTGCCTAGCTACAAACTTCCCTTAAATATTCGCGTTAATGGTGTTGAAAATATCACTTCCGAAAGGAAAGTAATAGCAATTTCTAATTTTCATCCCAATGAACTTAATACTGTTAATGTTCTTTTATCTAAATTAATTCATCTTGATTATAAAATAATACTTGTGCCCAGACATATTAATTTTTTTGATGATTTTATTCAGGTGATTAAAAAGCAATATAATAATCAAGTAGAGGTTATATCGGAATGTAACGATATTGAAAATATATTGTCAGATATTGTTTTTGTAAAAAGTTATGGGGTTTTGAATCGCATTTATTCTATGTCACACGCATCGATTGTATTTGGTTCTTTTGACTCCTCTTTAAAAGGACATAGTTTATTTGAACCACTTCTTTATGGTGCTATGGTTTATTACGGCCCCCATTTTTCTTCTCAGAAATATATGGATGAACTATTACATTCTTTTATACCAGATATACAACATGACATAAATAGTATTTTTCAGCAGATAGAAAGTCTGACGACTCAAGATAGACTTCGTATTTATAATAGTTTTGTTAAGACCGTAGAACGAGAGGCAGTTATATTAATTAATCATTTTAGGGAGATAGAAAAATGGATAAGAAGCTAGATAATTTAAGTAGTAGTTTGATTTTTGATGCTCATAAACGTTTAGGACTAAGTGTAAGAGTTCTAAGTTATGCATTGAATCCTATTGTTAAGAAAAAATATTTAGTAATAGATACAATCTGATGTTCAGTCATTTTTTTTATATTTAAATCCTCTGTGGGTTAATAAAGAGAATTTTCTACTCTTTTACTGTACTATTTTAGGGGATAGTTACAATATGATCGTTTAAAAAGAGGAATGTACATAAACCGTGTACAAAAATCGAGATACATTTCTTTGTCCTTAAAGCCCATTTAACTTTAATAATTTATTGACTATTTAAATCAAAATTCAATAAATGATAGTAATTTTGACAAACCAAATAGTAAATAACATCAAAAAGTTGCATACCTCCTAGGTGAAATAGTTTCGATTTCATATAAATAGCGCTTGTAGATATCCCCAAAACATTTCAAAAAACAAAAACACCAATCCTGTATTTATTTACAGTGTTTTTACTGCTATACTGCCAATATTATAATTAGCCTTATGTATTAATTTATTATGATAACTCAACTAACTATTAATAATTTTGCTATTGTAGACCAACTTCTTGTCGACTTTACTATTGGGATGACTGCTATTACGGGTGAAACAGGAGCTGGGAAGTCGATTGCTATTGATGCATTGGGATTATGTTTAGGAAATCGTTCTGATGCTTCATCTATTCGGCATGGGGCTGATCGTGTTGATATTTCGGCTTGTTTTGTGCTTGATGATACGCCAGCGGCTTTTAATTGGTTACGCGAAAACCAACTTGATGAGGGCAATGAGTGCATTTTACGCCGAGTGATTAATCAAGATGGGCGTTCTAAAGCGTTTATTAATGGTCGAGCTGTTCCTATTTCGCAATTAAAAGATTTGGGGCAAATGTTGATTCAAATTCATGGGCAACATGAGCATCAACGCCTGTTACGCAGTGATTATCAGCAGTTGTTGTTAAATCATTATATGAATGAATCAACACTACTTGCTCAAATGCATCAAGCCTATAGGCAATGGAAAGAGGCAACACGGGCTTACCAACAATACGAAACAACAAGGCAAGAGCGTGATGCGCATATGCAGCTTTTGCAATATCAATTAAAAGAACTTAATGAATTTTCGCCCATTGAAGGGGAGTTTCAACAAATTGATGAAGAGTACAAACGGTTATCTAATAGCGAACAGTTAATTAATCTAAGCCAGCAATCTGTCATGTTGTTAGACGAGGCAGACGACTATAACGTTAGTAATTTACTAAGCAGTGTGAAAAATAGTGTTCAAGAACTAACCTCGCTCGATCCTACGTTAAATAATGTTTATAACATGTTGGAAGAGGCATCTATTCAAATTAAAGAAGCAAGCGATGAGCTTCGTCATTATAGTGAACGTTTAGAGCTTGATCCTGCTCGAGTTATGCAACTAGAACAGCGGTTATCTAAACAAATTGCTTTGGCGCGTAAACATCATGTCTCGCCCGAAGAATTGCCAGATTTACATCAAACTTTGTTAGCTGAATTTAAACAAATTAATCTGCAAGATGAACAAAGTGAACAACTTAAAAATGATATTATTAAATACCATCAAATCGCCGTTGAAATTGCTACAAAATTGCATCAAAAAAGGTTAACGATAAGCAAAACATTAGCTAAAAAAGTGACCACTATCATGCATGACTTATCAATGCCAAATGGTCAATTTAGTATTGATGTTGCTTTTGATGAAAATCGATTAAATGAAGATGGTGCTGATCAAGTCACTTTTTTAGTTAGTACTAATGTAGGACAAAGTCCCCAACCTCTGGCTAAAGTTGCTTCGGGTGGTGAGTTGTCGCGTATTGCTTTGGCAATTCAGGTGTTAACTGCTCAAAAAATGGATACGCCAGCTCTAATCTTTGATGAAATCGATGTTGGGATCAGCGGTCCAACCGCCGCAAAAGTGGGGCAACTATTAAGGCAGCTTGGACAATCAACTCAAGTAATTACCGTTACTCATTTACCACAAGTTGCAGGACAAGCTAACCAACACTATTTTGTTAGTAAACAAACTAATGGTAAAAAAACCACTACAGATATGCAAAAATTAAACGAAAATGGGCGATTAAACGAGTTAGCGAGATTATTAGGCGGCGATAAAATTACAGACGCAACATTAGCCAATGCGAAAGAGCTACTTATTATCTAACTTAATTGTGGTAATATAACGCTTTCATTTTGGTAGGAAGGAAGCTGGCTTATGAGTCTAACAGGTAAACGTATCTTATTAGGAATTACTGGCGGCATTGCCGCTTATAAATGTCCTGACCTTGTTCGCCATTTAAAAAAATCTGGCGCGCAAGTGCATGTAGTTTTGACTGATTCTGCTAGCCATTTTGTTACCAAAATGACATTACAAGCTGTTTCTGGCAATCAGGTTTCTAGCGATCTCTTTGATCCATCGGCCGAGCTTTCTATGAGTCATATTGAACTTGCCAAATGGGCAGATTTAGTATTAATTGCGCCTGCAACCGCCAATATTATTGCTAAAATGGCAAATGGTATTGCCGATGATTTGTTATCAACAATTTGTTTAGCAACATCTTCGCCAATTGCCATTGCTCCGGCGATGAATCAACAAATGTATAAAGCCGCCGCAACTCAACATAATTTATCTGTATTAGCGTCAAGAAATACCTTAATTTTAGGTCCAGACAGTGGTTTTCAAGCCTGCGGTGATGTTGGACCAGGACGTATGCTTGAGCCACTCACTATTGTTGAAGAAATAACCCACTATTTTAAATCAACCTCAGTGCTTTCAGATATATCAATTACCATTACGGCAGGACCAACAATCGAAGAAATTGATCCAGTTCGTTATATTAGTAATTACAGTTCAGGAAAAATGGGATTTGCAATTGCAAACGCCGCTGCTCAAATGGGTGCCAATGTCACATTAATTAGTGGACCGGTTCATTTACATACGCCGAATAATGTCAACCGAATTGACGTTAAAAGCGCTAAACAGATGTACGATGAAGCAATGAATTACGCTAAAAAATCAAATATTTTTATTTCTTGTGCCGCTGTTGCCGACTATCATGCTAAAACAATTGCGACACAAAAAATTAAAAAAACGGGCGATAACGATGAACTTGTGATTGAATTAGTTAAAAATCCCGATATTGTAGCAAGTGTCGCAGCGCTAAAAACACATCGCCCTTTTGTGGTAGGATTTGCCGCTGAAACTAATGATGTTAAAACTTATGCACTAAAAAAATTAACCGCAAAAAATTTAGATTTAATTTGTGCTAATGATGTTTCTGATAAAACCATTGGCTTTAATTCCGATCAAAATGCATTAATACTGTATTGGCAAAATGGTGAGCAAACGTTACCATTAAGCAGTAAAAACCAATTAGCAACACAGCTACTTCAAACTGTTATAACACGATATAAAGCGAGTCATGATGAAAAGAAAAATTGATATAAAAGTATTAGACAAACGTTTAGGTAACGAATTTCCTCTACCTACTTATGCAACTGAAGGATCTGCAGGCATTGATTTAAGAGCAATGTTTGATAAAACAACCGAAATAAAACCAGGAGAAACTATCCTAACGCCGACTGGTTTATCAATGCATATTGCTGATCCTAGTTTAGCGGCATTAGTGTTACCGCGTTCAGGGCTTGGTTCAAAAAATGGTATTGTACTTGGTAATTTGGTAGGTTTGATTGATTCAGATTATCAAGGACAACTATTTGTTCCTGTTTGGAATCGAAGCCAAACCCCTTTTGTGATTGAAGCAGGCGATCGGATTGCTCAACTAATCATTGTTCCTGTTGTACAAGCCGAATTTAACATTGTTGATGAATTTGTTGAATCAGCACGAGGCGAAGGTGGTTTTGGACATTCGGGTAAAAAATGATCGTGAGTAGCAAAAATAGAAATCGCAAAGAAGATATCTTACAAGCATTGGCAAAAATGCTTGAATCTAATGAAGGCACTCAAAGAATAACTACGGCCAAATTAGCTGCAACAGTAGGTGTTTCTGAAGCAGCTTTATATCGACATTTTCCGAGTAAAACAAAAATGTTTGAAAGTTTAATTGTCTATATTGAAGATATCTTGTTATCCCGTATAAATGTGATCATGCATGAAGAGCCAAATACATTTACTCGGTTACAACTTATTCTTGCTTTGATATTAGGGTTTTCTGAAAAGAACCCAGGATTAACCAGAATTATGACTGGGCACGCATTAATGTTTGAACAAGAGCAGTTACAAGAACGTATTAGCCAGCTGTTTGAACGGATTGAAACTCAAATTAAGCAAGTTTTACGTGAACGAAAAATTCGTGAAGGCGTTGCTTTCATAACTGATGAACGTATTTTATCTAGTCAATTATTAGCTTTTTGTGAAGGTATGATGACACGTTATTCTCGTTCAGGTTTTAAATATCTACCAACAACTAATTTTGAGGTACGTTGGACTTTATTAACTAAACAACTGGTCTAGCCGATTTCGTACTAAAACACTTTAACAGTAATTTCTATTACCTATTAATGAGGATAATAATATGAATTTTGAAGGTTTTTTCAATTATATTCTTTTATTTATCGAAAAGTATGATGGAGTTGTATTTAGCTATATTGCTCATTTCTGCTTTGCCATTATAATTTTTGTTATTGGTAGAACTATTGCTAGATTTATTAGCAACCAATTAAAAAGAATATTATCAAATCGACACGTTGATCCAACTGTTGTTAAATTTGTCAGTGCATTAGCATACTATGCAACTATTGTAATGACATTGGTTGCCGTTTTAGGTCAATTAGGAATTCAAACAGCATCCATTGTTGCAGTGATTGGTGCCGCTGGCTTAGCTGTTGGTTTAGCGTTACAAGGTTCACTATCTAACTTTGCGGCTGGAGTTATTTTAATTATTTTTCGCCCATTTAAAGTCGGTGAAACGGTAATAATCAATAGTCAGCAAGGTATTATTGATTCTATACAAATTTTCTCAACATCTATTGTTACACCAACCAACGAACTAGTTATAATTCCTAACAGCCAAGTAGTAAGTGCTAATATTATCAACTATACTCGCTTACCAGAAAGACGTTTAGATTTGGCGGTTAATGTTGGTTATGATTCAGATATTCAAAAAGTCTATCAAGTGTTAAAGCAAGCAGTTGATAAAACGAATAATATATTAACATCCAAAGAGCCTACCATTCGATTAGATGTTTTAGATGCGTCATCGATGAATTTTAATGTTTTAGTTTGGACATTAAACGAAAATTATGGCACGGTAAAAGGTGAGCTGCTTGAAAATATCAAAAATGGATTAACTGAAAATAATATTAATATTCCATACCCAACAATGGATGTAAATCTTAACAATAAGTAGCTAATCAATTATTAAAAACTCCGTCTGTGTTTATCAACGGAGTTTTTTTATTATCTAATAACAATTAAATATCTTGATCCATATTTAACGCTGGTTTTTCGCAATCAGGGCAACCCACCACTTTGGCTGGTACACCAGCAACGGTTGTATGCTGAGGTACGGGATCTAACACAACAGAGCCAGCTCCAATTTTAGCACCTTTGCCTATTTCAATATTACCTAAAATTGTTGAATGAGCTCCAATCATCACTCCTTCACGAATTTTTGGATGGCGATCACCATTTTCTTTACCCGTTCCGCCTAATGTAACCGATTGTAAAATAGAAACATCATTTTCAATTACCACTGTTTCTCCAATAACAATACCTGTTGCGTGATCAAACATTACTCCACAGCCAATTTTTGCCGCAGGGTGAATATCAACACCAAATACAATCGCAATTTGGCTTTGTAAAAAAATAGCCAATGATTTACGGTTTTCCTTCCAAAGCCAATGTGCAATTCGATAAGCTTGCAAGGATAAAAATCCTTTGTAATAAAGAAGTGGTGTTGAATAGTAATTAGTGGCTGGATCGCGAATATAAACAGCCATGATATCACATATAGCTGACTGAATAATATTTTGGTCCGCTTGATAAGCCTGACGGGCAATTTCACGAATTTCAATAGCGGGCATAACCTGAGAAACAAGCTTATTAGCCAAAATATAGCTTAAAGCACTCCCCAGATCTTCATGATTGAGTAAAGTTGCATGGAAATAACTAGCTAACATCGGCTCGCTTTCAACTAATTCAGAAGCTTCTTGTCGAATGGTTTGCCATAACATCTCGGGTTTAACAACTACTTTTACATCGTTCACTACAAGTCCCTATACATATTATCTAAAATTGCTAATATTGTTTCGCAAACTTTCCTTAGAAGCAAGAATTGTATTGATTTAACATCAATAAAAAGAAAAATGGAAACAATATGTTTCCATTTTTATAATTATTAGGGCTAATTTAAAATTATTGTTGTTTTGCTTTTTTCTCGTCACTTAAAGTAAATATAGCTATTATTGAAGTAATCAAAACAACCCCAGCAAGCACATAAAATGTTGTCGCATATCCTGTATTATCAAATAATTTACCCACAAACCATGACAACACAATAACGCCAAGATTCGATGAAATATTAAAACCAACTAAATAAAGTGTAGCAGATAACCGAGCATCAAAATTACCTACAATATATTTAAACATCGCCAAAATAAATAATGGAATTTCAATTGCATGAAATAACTTAACGAATGATATCAGATAAATATTATCTAACGTTGCAGATAATGCAATTCGGCAAATCATAACTAGTGCAGCAACTAATAGCGATTTTTTAGCTCCCATTTTGTTAATAAAATAAGGAGCAATGATCATACAAGTTGCTTCTAAAAAGACTTGGAAGGAATTTAAATAACCATAAACTTGATAGCCATCTTCTGGTTTTTCAAAAAAACCAGTATAAAAATTAGGAAATAACTGCTGATCATAGATAGTATAAAAACTATAAGTACCAATAACAAACAACACAAACAACCAAAATTTTTGCAAACCAAACAGCGATAAGATTTCGCCCATTGTTGGTATAGTCGTTGTTTTTTCTACTAAAGCAGTATCGTTATTTTCAGTTGGTGATGCTTGATATTGTTTTGGCTTAAATACTATATTAATGGTGAAAAAGATAACCGCAACACCCGACGCCATCCAAAAGTTAATATGAGGATCAATACCAAATAAAATACCGGCAACAAACGTTGCAGCAGCATAACCAAATGATCCCCAAAAACGAGCAGGACCAAATTCAAAGCCAAATAATCGACTAATACGTTCAATAAAAGAATCAATCAAAGCACTGCCCGAAATAAAGCTAGCACTTAAAACTGGTGCACCGATACAAACACCCCAAATAAAATCATTTTTTAATAAAGGCTCATACACATAAATTAAAAAAGGACCAATAAGAACCATGATAATACTTTGGAAGGTCACTACGGCTTTACCTATTTGTAATTTATCTTGGATAATGCCATAGAAAATCATGAAAAACATGGCTGCGGCAGAATTAGCCGCATAAACAATACCTAACTGCTCACCGGATAAGTCAATTTTACTTTTTAGCCAAATTGCGTAAAAGGACCACCACAGCGACCACGCAGCATAAAAAGTAATAAGGTAACCAGACGAGAACCAATAGTTTCTATTTTTTATCATATTCATGTTTATTACTCTTATATTGTTGAAAATCGATGAAGTTTAACGTTAACATGTTAATGTTAACATTATTGTCATATTTGATACTAAATAGATAGAACCAATTGTCATAAATGTTACTTACCTCACACTTTTTATCATTTCTATTTGTGGTATCATCATGCATAGTAATGGCTGATAATCATTTTTATCTTGTTAAACAAAAGGATTTAACTATGGCTTCACTTAAGGATGTTGCAAAGCTAGCATCTGTTTCATTGATGACGGTTTCACGCGCAATAAATAACCCTGAAAAATTAAATAAAGAAACTTACAAGCGCGTTAAACAAGCTATTGAGCACCTTAATTACGTACCTGACTTATCGGCAAGGAAGATTCGTGGTGATAAGTCAGGACCAAGTGCAATTGGTGTTTTGGCATTAGAAACAGCAATGACGCCATTTTCGGTAGAATTACTACAAGCCATAGAGAAGATCGCACAAGATCATGGTTGGAATACATTTATTGTTAATTTATTTGATGATAAAGATCCCGATCATGCAATAAACACCCTGCTATCATATCGCCCTAACGGTATTATCTATACCACAATGGGATTAAGAAAAGTTGAACTTCCTGAAAAGTTATTAGATAAAAATGTTGTATTAGCCAACTGTATAAGTGATTCAAAACAACTAGCTTGCTACATTCCAAATGACTATTTGGGTCAATATCAAGCCATGCAACAAGTAATAAAGAAAGGCTATAAAAAACCATTATGCATCTATTTATCAGAAACCACATTAGCAGGAAAAACTAGACGTAAAGCTGTTGAGCAAGCGTGGTTAGATGCCGGTTACAATTTAAATGAGATTACTAGTTACCATACCTCAACTTTATCAGATGATCTTGCTCAAGAATATATGATGACGGTTGATATACTCAAACAGCATTGTAATAAAAAACCCGATTTTGATGTATTAATTTGTGGTAATGATCGAATAGCTTTTGTTGCTTATCAATATTTACTCGGTCAAGGACTTCATATTCCTTCTGATGTGGCTGTATTAGGTTACGATAACATGGTAGGTACTGGTGAACTATTTTATCCACCACTGACAACAGTGCAATTGCCTCATTATGAGATTGGAGAACAAGCAGCTTTACATATAATTAATAACAAAAACCAAAAACAGATAATACAGGTAGCATCACCTTATTTAGAAAGGAATTCATTATAACTTACTTAAATAAATTGACCGCCCAATGGCGATCAATTCAATCATCAATTACGCATAAATAGATTTTAACTGCCAGCTATCTAATTTGGTTATTTTGGCGCTACCATTTTCAGCAAATAAATTAACTACTCGCTCCGCTGGTAATTTTGGATAGATACGGCTTGAAAGGCTATATAAATCACCATTAACAAATACTTCTACAGATGAAGCATCAACATACACATGTAAAGTTAATTTTTTTCTTTTTGGTAGTGGTACACTACGATAACCGGGTAATTCAAGACCAGATAAACTACGATCAAGAACAATACGATTAGATTGTAAATCAACATATAGTAATGTTGCTTGTTTACCATTTTCAGTGGCAGCAAGTTGCAAACCAAAACGCTCAGCATCACTTTCTTTTAGATCAAACTCAACACAAAGTTCACAACAAATTGACTCAATATTGGTATTTTTAAGTTCACTATTGAGCGTTATTTCACCAAATGATTTTGGCTTTTCGCGCAATGCTTCAAGTTCCTTTATTGGGCGATTTCTGACTTTATTATATTGATCTAAAATCAACTCACGAGGAAGTGTAAATGCGCCTGCCCATTTATCTTTTTTGCTTGGCATGGCTGACTGCCACATATCCATCCAAGCAAAAATAATACGACGTCCATCAGCAGCAAGAAATGATTGCGGTGCGTAAAAATCGTGTCCAAAATCCATTTCTTGAAAAGGTTTAACTATTGAAAATTGCTGCCCAGGTTGCCAATTACCTACTATATAGCCTGATTGGAATCGATTCCGATACTGATAACCTTTTGCTTTCAACCCTTGTGGTGAAAACATCAAAACCCATTTATCACCAAGTGGAAAAAAGTCAGGACATTCAAGCATATAAACATCAGGATCGATATCACTCACTACAACATGATCCAATTGCCATTCATTTAAATCATCAGATCTAAATAGTAAAACTTGACCAACATTATTTGGCGTTCGCTGACCAACAACCATCCACCATTTACCATCTTGTTGCCACACTTTAGGATCGCGAAAGTGCATCACTCCGTCTTGAGGGGTAAGTACTGTGCCTTGCTTTTCAAAATGAATGCCATCTTTACTAGTTGCAAGACATTGGCTTTGTCGAATCTGTTCATCATAACCTTGGCCACTCAACCAAATATGACCAGTATAAATTAAGTATAACTCACCATTATTATCTACGGCCGATCCAGAAAAACAGCCTGATTTATCAAATTCTTGATCGGGAGCAATAGCTATTGGCAACCTTCGCCATGTGACTAAATCATCACTAATAACATGTCCCCAATGCATTGGTCCCCAATGTTCATCATAAGGATGATGCTGATAAAAGGCATGATATTGACCTTTAAAGTAAATCAAACCGTTAGGATCATTCATCCAACCAGCTGGTGGAGCTAAATGAAAATGTGGATAATATTGTTTATTCATTACTTTTTCTAAATTTTTAACAGCTAGATTGGCTTTATCAATAGCAGTAGACATAAAAACCCCTTTTTTATCCAATATTAGATACCTTTATTTAATAGTATCTTAATTTAATTGTTAACGTTAACTGTTAATGAAATTAGCGATAAAATATGTGATGATAGTCACATATTTTTAACGTTAACAATGAATTTTTTGTCAAATGATTTAGTCTATGGCGGACTTTAAAAAATGACTATTATAAATTCAACAACAGATTAAGTATTAATGACTTTACTAAAAAGTAAAAAGATGACATATTTCAAAAAACTCAAGTAATTTGTCTCTATACTAGATTACCGCAGTAACTAACTATAATCGAGTTAAAAAATGAATAATACTAAAGTTTGGTCCCTTGGGGATGCCGTTATTGATTTATTGCCATTTGGTGATATGAATTATAAAGCATGTGCTGGTGGCGCACCTGCAAATGTTGCAATTGGTATTGCAAAATTAGGGCTGCCTTCAGCGTTTATTGGTCGTGTTGGTAATGACCCTTTTGGTGATTTTATGGAAACCACATTCCGCCAATATAACGTTGATTGCCAAAGCATTGAAAAAGATGAACATCATCGAACAAGTACTGTGGTTGTTGATTTAGGAAAAAACGGTGAACGTAGTTTTACTTTTTTGGTTTCACCTTCAGCTGATCAATTTTTATCTCAGCAAGCAATTCCTAATTTTAACCAAGATATTTTACACTTTTGCTCTTTGGCGCTAGTTGGTCACACCTGCCGTCAAACACTTAAAATTGCGATTGAACAACTTACCGCTAAAAATGGCCTAATCAGCTTTGATGTTAACTTGCGCGAACAGATGTGGGCCAATAAAAACGAAATGCGCACCACCATTACCCAATTTTGTCATGATGCTGATATCCTCAAACTATCAGACGAAGAACTATTTTGGTTAACTCAAAGCAATGATTGGAGTGAAGCATTAAATAAACTACAACAACACTATGAAGCACCATTAAAATTAATTACCAAAGGTAAAGATGGCAGCATTGTATTATGGAAAGGTAAAACATTTTCGTTTGATTCGTACCATGTAAATAGTGTTGATACAACCGGTGCAGGCGATGCTTTTGTTGCAGGATTACTCAGCAGTATTGCATCATCAGGCATGCCTGATGATAAACTGATGTTAGAAAGCATGATGACCATTGCCAGTGCTTGTGGAGCCTTAGCTACAACCAAAAAAGGCGCATTAACTGCACTACCTGATAGTACATTTTTACAATCATTTATTAGCGATAATCCAACATTAACAGCAAAACAAATGGCATAATAAAAATAGTAAAAACTTACTAATAGGGCAGCAAGATTGAACACAATAGTTTCAAAATATAATTATGATTGACTACCCTTTACCACTCAATAACTTAACTACTCAGTAATTTAACTATTTAATAACTCAACTATTTAGTTAAATTACTGTTTATAAAATCAAATGGCATTTAACACCGACTACATTGTGATCTTGCCCATTGATCTATCATAAAAACATCATCAATTGTCGATGGCTCAGGGAAAGCCAATTGATCTAATACTTTTGATACATTTTTAGCAATATCCATAAAACCAATTTTATGTTGCAAAAATGCTTCAACCGCAACTTCATTGGCGGCATTGAGCGCCGTGGTAGCCGCTTGCCCTTGATTAAAGGCATCGATTGCCAATTTTAAACATGGATAACGACCAAAGTCAGGTTGCTTAAAGGTTAACGATGAAATTTGCGTAAAATCTAAAGGTGGTACACTTGATGGCACACGATCGGGGTAAGACATGGCATAAGCAATTGGCGTGCACATATCAGGCACACCAAGTTCAGCCACCACACTACCATCTTGATAACGCACCATGGAATGGATGATTGATTGCGGATGAATAATAATTTCCATTTCATCGGCACTGGCATTAAATAACCAACGAGCTTCAATATATTCAAGGCCTTTATTCATCATCGTTGCCGAATCGACAGATATTTTTTTGCCCATCGACCAATTAGGGTGAGCCACCGCTTGCTCGGGAGTAACGTACGCTAGTTTAGCTAAATCCCAATCGCGAAATGGTCCGCCAGATCCTGTTAACACGATTTTAGTAATACCATGCTCAGCAAGATTAGCAAAACCTAAATCATGCTGTACCACTGTTGGCAAACTTTGAAAAATAGCGTTATGTTCACTATCCACTGGTAACAACTCAGCATCATACTCTTTAACCGCTTGCATAAATAAATGCCCACAGGTTACTAACGATTCTTTATTGGCCAACAAAATACGCTTACCTTTTTTAATCGCAGCAAGCGTTGGTCTTAGCCCTGCCGCCCCCACAATAGCCGCCATCACTTGATCGACCTCGGGCAACTGCGCTAAGTCGCAAATGGCTTGTTCACCACTTAACACTTCAATATCCAATTTTAAATTAGCAAGATTTGCTTTTAACTCTGTCGCGGCTTGCGCTGTTGCCATGGCAACGTATTTAGGTTTAAAAGTCAAACATTGCTCAGTCATTTTGGCAACATTATTACCTCCTACTAAAGCATAAGCTTTAAATAGATGTGGATTTTGAGCAATAACCGCTAGCGTACTGCAACCAATTGAGCCAGTCGAACCTAAAATTGTGATGTTTTTCATATTAATAAATTAACGTTATCTTATGGTTATTAAAAAAAGTAATAAACTCATTACTCGGCGCTTTATCTGTAATAATTTGATTAAACAGAGTTAACTCACCAATAAAAGCCGGTTTAACTTGATTAAATTTAGTATGATCAGCAATTAAAATAGTTTGACCTGAACGTTGTATTGCTGCACGCTTCATATTAAGCTCATCAAAATGATAACAAGTTACGCCTTGCTTAATATCAATCCCTGCGGCCGAAATAAATGCTTTATTTGGGCAAATCGAATTTAATTCACTATGCTGACCAATAGCACTAAAAATCGCATTATTCGCCTGATAATGACCACCACATAAAATTGTCTTACAATTGGGTTTATTTTGTAATGCTAAAAATGCGTTTAATGAATAACAGATCGCAGTAAAAGTTATTTCATCATCAATGGCATCAATAATAAAAGGAATAGTGGTACCACAATCAAAAAAAACGGTATCGTTTTCTACAATGTATTTACTAGCTATATTGGCAATATATTGTTTTTCATAAACCTGTTTATCTTGTTGGTCTGACAAAAAATACGGGGTAATTTGATGACGAGCATCACTAACAACATAGCCACCCAAAACACTTAGGGAACAGCCAACATTGCTCAAATCTCGGCGAATAGTCATTTCTGAAACAGCCAACAACTTAGCGGCTTGTTTTAAATGAATCTTATCTGTTTTTTTTAAAAGTTGAATAAGATCATTCACTCTTTTTTGTGATTGTGTTTCCATGCTGATCCCATAAATCAATAATAACAAGCTACATAAGTAGCTTATTAATTGATATCATTGATTAATAATCACTGGTCGAAGTTGCATCGCCTGAAACAATCGCAATACCAGCACTAGCCCCTAAACGCGAAGCCCCCGCTTGAACCATTTTTTCAGCCGTTTGACGATCACGAATACCGCCCGATGCCTTAACGCCCATCGCATTACCAACGGTATCACGCATCAACTTAACATCCTCAACCGTTGCGCCAGATACACTAAACCCTGTTGAGGTTTTAACAAAAGCAACGCCGATTTGCTTGCATATTTCGCAGACTTTAACAATTTCGTCTTTAGTTAATAAACAGGTTTCTAAAATCACTTTTAATGGCACAGCGCCACAAGCGTTAAATACCGCCTCAATATCTTGTTTAACCGCATCCCAATCATTGCTTTTTAACCAACCCACATTAACAACCATATCGATTTCTTGCGCACCTGCTTTAACCGCCATTTCGGTTTCAAAGGCTTTAGCGCTAGTTAGCATTGCACCTAAAGGAAAGCCAACTACAGAACACACTTTTACATCGCTACCTTTCAGTAAACTAGCCACTAAAGGAACATAGCCTGAATTTACACAAACTGAATAAAAATGGTATTGTTTAGCTTCTTCACAAAGTTTAGTGATTTGGTCTTTTGTTGCGTTCATTGCCAGTAAAGTATGATCGATATACTTTGCATAATTCATAGTAATGTCCTTAAGTTTTTTAGTTTTGATGTCTAATATAATGAATTTATTAGTTGTAAATGTTATTTTAATAACAGATATAGGGTGATAATGTTATTATAGTAACATTATGGGGGATTGTAAAAAATAGTACAGATAAAAATAGGCGGATATTGAGTTTTGTTTTTCTGTAAATGTTAACAAAAAAAACTTAGATAAAATCAATAAATTTTTCTGAGTATTTTTTAATATGTTTGAATGATTAACCTTGGAGTGTACATCTGTTTATTAAGTTTTATTTAACATCCTACTAAATCTTCTAATGCCGATGAGCTTTCTCAGTAAAACTTAAGCAATTTATGGTAAAACATCTGAAGTTTTTATATTATGTTAATAATGAGATATAAACATCCTCATTTTTTACACAAAATCTTTTAAATATAAAAAAAGAAGAGTTGTTAAACAAGAATGATGGGAAAGGAAAATGATAGATATTAAAATTTTACGTTATTTTCTTGCTCTTGCTAAAGAAGAAAGTATTACCTCTGCCGCTAACTATTTACATCTAACTCAACCCACCTTATCTCGTCAGTTGATTGAACTTGAACAAACACTTGGCAAAACCCTATTTATTCGCGGTAGTAGGCGAATTACCTTGACCGATGAAGGAATACGATTACGTAAACGTGCGGAGGAAATACTGGAACTTGTGCATAAAACAGTAGAAGAATTTCAAGCACCAAACGAAAGTATTTGTGGTGATATTTATATTGGTTGTGGTGAAACCGATGCAATGAAGTTAGTGGTAAATGTTATCAAATCAATGCAAGAAGTTTACCCTCGCATCCGCATTCATATTTATAGTGGTAATGCAAATGATGTCACCGAACGTATTGATAAGGGATTACTTGATTTTGGTGTGTTAATTGAGCCAACTCATCTAACAAAATATGAATCATTGTGCCTTCCTCAACAAGATACATGGGGGGTATTAATGAGAAAAGATTGCGCGCTGGCAAACCTTGAGGTTATTTCTCCATCTGATTTATGGTCATTACCACTGATTGTATCCCAACAAAAATATGTTAGTGATAGCATTGAAAAATGGTTTAAACGGAACTACGAAAAACTAAATATTATTGCAACATATAACTTAATATTTAATGCAGCGTTAATGGTTGAACAACATATCGGATATGCCTTGTGTTTAGATAAACTCATTAATACAGCAGGCGATAATTCGCTTTGTTTTAAACCCTTATATCCAAAATTAAAAGTAGATGTAAATATTGTTTGGAAAAAATATCATGTATTTTCTAAAGCTGCTGAACTGCTCTTAAAACAGCTAAAAGAACATTTTTGATATTCATCTATCATTTTATAATGATGAGTAAAAGAAAGGAAGCATCATAAATTCATACTCCCTTTGCGGTCGGATAACATTTCATTAAAAATTAATGGTTATTTTAAATACGTTTTAAAAAAGATTGTTAATTTATCAAAAGGGATTAAATCGATTCGATCATAAAGATCAACATGCCCGGCTCCTTTCACATAATAGAGTTCCTTGGGTTCTATCGCACGGTTATAAGCATCTTCACTGAACTCTTTAGAATGAGCCTGATCACCTGTGATAAATAATATTGGTCGTGGTGAAATGGTTTCAATATCGTTAAATGGATAGAAGTTCATAAATTTTACATTACTAGTTAATGTTGGGTGAGTCGTTAGTTCTGGCGTTGAACTTACAGGTGTATATTCACCACGAGGCGTACGATAAAAATCATAAAATTCATGAGCAATAGGACCATCTTCAGGTCTAAGTTGGCCCTTATTAACCGTGCCACTTGTATATAATGTCTGACCGCCGGTAAATTCAACATAACGTTGTTCTGACGCCTGTTTTATGATCTGTTTTCGCTGTTCAAGTGTTAACGAATGGTGAAGTGCATTGCGATTGGCTGAACCCATATCGTACATACTAACCGTCGCAATGGCTTTTAAACGAGGATCAATTTTAGCGGCACTAATAACAAAACTACCACTACCACAAACACCAATTACGCCAATATTGTTACGATCCACAAAAGTTTGAGTACCTAAATAATCAACTGCAGCGCTGAAATCTTCTGCATACATATCGGGTAATACAACATTACGAGGCTGCCCCTCACTTTCGCCCCAAAAAGATAGGTCAATGGCTAATGCAATAAAGCCTTGTTCAGCCATTTTAGTAGCATATAAATTCGCACTTTGTTCTTTAACTGCGCCCATTGGATGTCCAACAATAATTGCTGGATATTTGTTTTTGGCATCAAGCGTTTTAGGCATAAATAAATTTCCAACCACACTCATTTTATATTGATTTAGAAAACTAACTTTTTGCATAGTGACATTATTACTTTGATAAAAATTATTTGCATTGCTAGACATATCGGCTCCCATTACTGATGGTGATAAAAATAACCCTAAAAAACTTAAAAAAACGATTAAAGCAGTACTATCTTTGAAATAAAATAAAACCTTTTTCATTGATGTGATCCTTTTAATAAGTAACTTTTATTTAATATTATCAATAAATTGAAAAAAGATTACTATGCAATAGGATGTCCTGTTACACGAGTAAATAATTGAAAACTGAGTTGAATTAATATCAAGGCAAATAAAAAAATAAGTGCAGCACTAAAAAATATGCCTAGTATCCCTTTATGATCAAAGATGAGACCTCCCATTGCTGCTGCTAACCCAATGGAAAATTGAATCGAAGCAACAGATAATCCTCCCATCATTTCGGCTTTATCAGCAAGTGTACGTATAATCCAAGTAGACCAACCTACTGGAATAAAACCAAACACCAATCCCCAAGCAATAACTAGTAGCATATTGAATGTTATATTTTTATGGCTGAACATTAAAGTAATAGCAAGCATCAATAAAATAAAATGAACTGCTATCATCGTTATTTTAAATTGTTTTCCCATAACAAAACCCGCAATAACGGTGCCAATGCAGTTAGCTATTCCAAATAGAAGTAAAATCGTGGATATGGAATTTGTTTGCAAGGCAAGATTATGCTCTAAAAATGGTCTTAAATAAGTAAAAAAAACATGATATCCACCATAACTAAATATTGTTGCTACTATTCCTACCGTTATCCAGCATTGCTTTAAGAGAAAAAGCATGCTTTTAAAACTATTACCTTGCTGTGCAGGTAAAGTAGGTAACGTAATAAATTGCCAAATAAAAGCAATCACACCTAGTAATGTCGATAGTAAAAAGATCTTTCGCCAACCAATAAGATCACCTAGATAGCTTGCTAATGGTAGTGAAATAATTGTTGCTACTGAAACGCCAGCATAGATAATACTTAATGCTCGAGGCAGATCTTTTATCGGTACAAGTTGTAGTGTTACTGCTGATGCTAGAGACCAAAAACCACCAACACATATCCCCAATATGCTTCTTCCTATTAATAAAATAATATAATTAGGTGTAAATGCGACTAATATATTGACTATCACCAATAACATCGAGAGAATTAATAGTACCAAGCGTCTATTTATTTTTAGTGGTGCTAGTATCAAGCTTGCAATAACTGCAAAAATACCAACTGCGGTAACTGTTTGCCCTGCCATTCCTTCAGTAATATGCAAAGTTTGTGCAATAGGTGTTAACAAACTGATAGGAATAAATTCAGCTGAAATAAGACTAGTTACCCCCATAAATAATGAAAAAACAGCAGACCAATGGGAGGTTTTTTCTTCTGTGTGATAGGATAATGGTGTTTTCATTACATAAAGTACCTTTTATTTAACTAGTTCAAATGGCAAGTTTAAAAAAGTATAGGTAATTTAATTAACCATGTAAAATACTTATATTTTATAGATAAACATGCTTTAAAAGCATGGTTTGTTGTTTTATATAATAATTTTTTGCCAGTTATTGATAAGAAAATTAGACTGTTTTTTTAGGAAAAGCGCTCTGTTTGGTAAAGCAGAGCACTTGTTAAGAAAAGGGAGGGAAAATTAGAATTCCATTAGTTCTTTTTCTTTATCGGCAAGCACTGTATCTAATTTTTTAATTGCGGCGTCTGTCGCTTTTTGGATTAAATCTTGTGCTTTACGTTCATCATCTTCAGATATTTCTTTATCTTTTAGTAATGTTTTGATTTGGTCGTTGGCATCACGGCGAATATTACGGATCGATACTCGGCCTTGTTCTGCTTCGTTACGAACAATTTTGGTTAAGTCTCGACGGCGTTCTTCGGTTAATGGTGGAAGTGGTACGCGAATAACAGTACCTGCTGATGCTGGGTTAAGTCCTAAATCTGATGTTAAGATTGCTTTTTCAATTAGTGGTGTAAGTGATTTGTCAAATACAGTAATCGCTAGCGTTCTTGCATCTTCAGCAACGATGTTAGCTAGTTGGCGTAATGGTGTTGGACTACCATAATATTCAACCATAATACCATCTAATAAGCTTGGTGATGCGCGCCCCGTTCTTACTTTAGAAATATGATTTTGAAACGCATCAATACTTTTTTCCATGCGCGTTTGCGCTTCTTTTTGAATCTCGTTTAACATAATAAAAGCCTTATTTAAAATAAAGATGATTAACTGGTTACATTTGCTTTGTTATTAATTAATGTTCCTTCTTGTTCGCCTAATATAACACGACGCAACGCTCCAGGTTTATTCATATTAAAGACACAAATTGGTAGATTATGATCCCTTGCTAATGTGAATGCTGCTAAATCCATTACTTTAAGCTCATCTGTAAGCACTTTTTCATAGCTTAGTGTTTTATAAAGTGTTGCTGTTGGATCTTTAACAGGATCGGCAGAGAAAACACCATCTACTTTGGTCGCTTTTAAAACAACATCTGCACCAATTTCAATACCTCGTAAGCATGCTGCTGAATCGGTTGTGAAAAAAGGATTACCTGTTCCTGCAGAAAGGATAACGACTTTACCATGACGAAGCAAGCTAATTGCTTCGGTCCAACGATAGTCATCGCATACGCCATTTAATGGAATGGCTGACATTAAGCGAGCGTTTACTTCTATTCGGTGCAATGCATCTCGCATCGCAAGTCCATTCATGACAGTTGCAAGCATGCCCATGTGATCACCAACTACTCGGTTCATTCCCGCTTTAGCAAGCCCTGCGCCACGAAATAGATTACCACCCCCAATAACAACAGCAACTTCAACATTCATTTCAATAAGCTCTTTTATTTCTTGAGCCATACGATCAAGAACGGTTGCATCAATACCAAAACCTTCGTCACCTTGTAGTGCTTCACCACTGAGTTTAAGAAGAATACGTTTATAAAAAGGGGTTACCATATGATGTCTCACTGTTTCGTTATTTAATAAAATAAGGAGCTATGGCTCCTATCTAGCAGTAATTTTAAAATATTTTGTAGATAAACAAAACCGCCTTAACGGCGGTTTTATAAAACAATTAAGATTGTTTCGATATTGCTGCAACTTCTGCTGCGAAGTCGACTTCGACTTTTTCAATACCTTCACCCACTTCAAAACGAATGAATGAAGCAACTGCTGCGCTCTTTTCTTTTAATAAATCGCCAACAGTTTTTGAAGGTTCCATTACAAATGGTTGACCAGTTAGTGATACTTCACCAGTGAATTTACGCATACGACCTTCAACCATTTTTTCAGCTATTTCACGCGGTTTACCTGATTGCATTGCGATATCAATTTGGATGTTACGTTCATGTTCAACTACATCAGCAGGTACGTCACTTGGATCAACGTACTCCGGTTTGCTTGCAGCAATGTGCATTGCAATATGTTTAACTAATTCATCGTCAGCACCGTTTGCAGCAACTAATACACCAATACGAGCACCGTGTTGGTAATTACCTACTACGTCACCAGCAATTTCAGCAACACGACGAATACCGATGTTTTCACCAATTTTAGCAACTAAAGCTGTGCGCTCTTCTTCAAATTTAGCTTGTAGTGCAGCGATATCGCTAATGCGCTCTGTTAATGCCGCCTCTGCAACTTTATCACTAAATGCTAAGAATCCTGCATCTTTGGCAACAAAGTCTGTTTCGCAGTTTACTTCTAAGATTACACCAAATTTTTTATCAGCAGAGATTTTAGAAATAATAACACCTTCAGCCGCAACACGACCTGCCTTTTTAGCTGCTTTTGCTTGACCTGATTTACGCATGTTGTCAATTGCAAGTTCGATATCACCGTTTGCTTCAACTAATGCTTTTTTACATTCCATCATACCTGCGCCAGTTCTTTCGCGCAGTTCTTTTACCATAGAAGCGGTAACTTCAGCCATTTTTTAATCCTCTATTTAACCATTGTGATGATTTTCATTAGAATGGGTCGATATTATTATCGACCCTGAAAATATTTGAGTTTATTACTCTGCTGCTGGTGCTTCTTCTACGAAGCTTTCTTCAGATACTGGAGATTGGTTTTGTTCACGACCAGAACGTACTGCTTCAGCAACTGCATTTGCATATAATTGAATTGCACGAATCGCATCATCATTACCTGGAACAATGTAATCAATACCATCAGGATCTGAGTTAGTATCAACAATAGCAATGACTGGAATACCTAAATTGTTAGCTTCTTTGATAGCGATATGTTCGTGGTCTGCACCAATAACAAAGATCACATCGGGTAAGCCACCCATATTTTTAATTCCACCCAAACTATTTTCTAATTTAGCCATTTCACGAGCACGCATTAGTGCTTCTTTTTTGGTTAATTTATCGAATGTACCATCACTAGCTTGTGTTTCTAAATCTTTTAGACGTTTGATTGATTGACGTACTGTTTTCCAGTTAGTCAACATACCACCTAACCAACGGTGATTAACGTAGTATTGTCCACAGCTTTCAGCAGCTTGTTTAATTGCTTCGCTAGCTGCACGTTTTGTACCAACAAATAAAATTTTACCTTTACGAGCGGCAATCTTGTTTAATTCAGCTAATGCTTCGTTGAACAGTGGTACTGTTTTTTCAAGATTGATAATATGAACTTTATTGCGTGCACCAAAAATAAATGGTTTCATTTTTGGGTTCCAATAACGAGTTTGGTGTCCAAAGTGTACACCCGCTTGTAACATATCGCGCATTGATACTGTAGTCATGATTTCCTCATTTTGACGTTGGGGTTATGCCTCCACATATCCGCTCTATCCGACCTATACATAAAGTAAAAGGCACCCCGGAAAAGTGTAATGATATGTGTGTGTTATAACGTTAATTAATCATTAAATTTAATGCTTTTATCCATCATTACTTTTGCAAAAAATAATGTGATATGTAGCGCGCGTTTTATACCATAAATAGTATAAGATTGCTAGCTTTATTTGTAGGTTGTTAACTATGTTAACCATTGTTAATGGTTTGTAGGTTAGTTTGATTAAATATTTATTATTTAATAGGTAAATATTAACGTAAAAAGAATTAAAAGGTTAAATAAAATTAATAATTATAATGGATATGTAGAATAATCAGAAAATATTATAAAATTCAGAAAATTATTTTAATCAATAAGTATAAATTAGCAGGTGTTTTTCAACAGATTAGACGACTGATCATAAAACGTTTAACCAAATCGGTGACGGTTATTTTTCTTTATAATTTAGTCGCCAAAACTCTTAGTAATAATGTATTTTTATTTATTAGCAATTAATGGTGTTTGAATCCTACATTGTTGTTACTAAAGTAGTTACCATTTTTATAAATTTTTGATTATTTTAATAAAATTATCATTTCAGATGTTATTCTTTCTTTTTCGCGACCATTTTTTAAGCAATCAAGTTCTTGAATGATTTAAGCATGAGCTGTTTTATTTAATTTCATTCGGTAGGTAAAAAATATTCCTAAAACAGCCATTTTACATACTCCAAAAATTATGACTGAGTTAATTACTGTGACCGCACTTTCGGTTGTACGGTATTTATACCTGATACAAAATCTGAGAATTTAAGAACAATACCTAAAATGAATACAATAGTTGCACGTATTAATTTTCCCTCCATTGTTATGGCCCCAGCATAAATACCTTCACGGCGTCTTCCGGTTAATACTTCGTCGATATCAGCCAAAAAGGTATATACACGCCAAGGGATATAGTAAATTCTACCTGTTTCTAACCCAAACCAAATGGTTATACCAATAACGAACGAAGTAACATTAGGCATATTAAAGTAATATACGCCTATATAACCAATTACTGACAATATTACGATTAATATTGCAATTACAAAGAGTTGTTTAAAGCCACATTTTACGCACTATGCCATAAAAAATGCGGTTGTAATTAACGGGGATATACTACTTAGACTGTTTATTTCTGATACATCAGTGAGTTGAACAAATCTGCAGAAAAAATTTCAGAGATTATTAGTTTTAACAAGTAAATAAGGTTATTTGATTAGATACTTTATTGATAAATAACCCCCAAACATACAGCTTGGCTTGCGCCAGTTACCTCTGGAATATTTGATGGAATATTGTTGATTCGGCAATAAGCAAGCCAAGCAAAGGCTATTGCCTCCATATCGTCCCCATTTATACCTTTTGTATCGGTTGTTAATACTGACCATGATGGTAATAATGCTGATAATCTTTGCATAATAAGTGGATTTTTAGCACCTCCGCCACAGGCTAAAAGCTCGCAAGGTAATTTTTTTAATATAGATAATTTGTTGATCTCATTTGCAATTGATAAAGAGGTTAATTCAACGAGCGTTGCTTGAATATCTTCTGCTTTAAAATCCGTCCCTATTAATTTTTTATGTAACCATGGTAAATTAAATAACTCTCTCCCTGTACTTTTAGGTGCTGGTATTTTGAAATAATCTTCATCAAATAATTTATTCAATAAGTCTTGATTAACTTTTCCTGTTTTTGCCCACAGTCCATTTTTATCATAGCTTTTACCTAGGTTTTGATTTATCCAGCAATCAAGCAGTACGTTTCCTGGACCTGTATCGTAACCAATAACAGTATGGTTAGGAATTAATACTGAAATGTTACTAATTCCTCCTATATTCAATACTACACGATTAATTTGTGGATCTTGTAGCACCGCTTTATGAAAAGCGGGTACCAGTGGTGCTCCTTGCCCGCCATAAGCCATATCTTTTCGACGAAAATCAGCTATGGTGGTTATGCTTGTTTTTGCTGCGATAATATTGGCATCGGCAATTTGTAAGGTGAATGGATTTTTACCGTTTGGTGCATGGTAAATAGTTTGTCCGTGGCAACCAATTGCTTTTATTTGTTGTTTATCAATTTTATTGTCTTTTAAAAATTGATTAATACTATCGGCAAATAATTCACCAAGTTGATGGTCTAATTCACCCAAATTTTGTAATGTGGTTTGCTTTGTTTCACATAATGTTAATAGTTGCTGTTTTAAGTTGGTGGGCATTGGGTAGCAACTACTAGCTATTGATGTGACATTTTTTGCGGTAATATTAACTATAGCAATATCAATTCCATCCATGCTGGTTCCCGACATCACACCAATATATAAATTTTGCATATATCTATCCTTGTCGAATAATGTTACCTGTTTGAATATCTCTGATTTGAGATGGCTGTAATCTATTACCTGTTTCGCCTGCTAAAATCGGAAAATTTTGGCCAAATTGTTTGGCTACTTCGATGGCTGTTTTACAAGGAGAATAACTCGATAAATTAGCACTGGTTGAAACTATCGGTTTGCCATAAAGATCACATAGTTTACGAGCTAAAGGGTGATTGGTGACTCGTACTGCTACAGTGTTGAATTTGCCGGTCAAAAAATAAGGTGTTTTTTTATTTTTAGGAAAAATCCAAGTAATAGGACCGGGCCAGTTAGTAAATGCTAACCGTTTTTGTTCATTGGTAATAGCTAATTCATCTATATAGGGGATCAATTGTTGGTAATGGCTGGCAATTAAAATTAAGCCTTTATCTACTGAACGCTGTTTTAGTTGTAACAATTTTAATACGGCTGATTCACAATCAGGATCACACCCTAGACCGAAAACGGCCTCGGTAGGGTAAGCAATCACTTCACCATTTTTTAAATAATTATTGATTTCCGATAGCGTTAATAAATTAGCCATAAATTTGAATACGAGCTGAGTACAATTGAGATTTATATTAAACTTAGGTTTTAAGTTTTGCAAATTTGCATGATTCATGCTTTTTATAAAACTGGGTAGTTTTAGCATTATGCCTATGGTCATTCCCAGTTTATTTGTGGAAAATGGTTAGTTGTAAGTTCAACAACTTGTTGCATATTGATAATTTTAAGCCTTGAATCAATAATTTTGCTTATTCCTCGGGCTTCTATATCGCTGTTGATGACGTAACAGTGTTTAGTTTTTTTTATAATATCATTTAATAATGGATTATTTTGTATAGCCAGAATAACGCCATTTTGCCAGAACAATACAACATCTTGATCTGATATTAATTGTAGATTTATGGCTGATTGGTTTGCTGTTGATATAGTATGTAGCATTATTTTCACTTTTTATACTGAAACGTAGGGTTACCTGAAACTTTTTTACAAAATCAAGCTCATTTTAGTTAATACATCTTTGATGTTATTAGTATATAATAAGAACTATTTATTGAGCAAAGAATTCATCATGAAACCAGTTATTTTAAGCAATGAGCAACAAACGATTTTGTTTGGTAGTAAACTTGCCAAACTATGTTTAAACTATTTGTCCAAGCATGATGATACAATTGTTATCTATTTAATTGGCGATCTTGGTGCAGGTAAAACAACTTTTAGTCGTGGTTTTTTGCAACAATTAGGTCATGTAGGTAACGTAAAAAGTCCAACTTATACATTAGTTGAACCCTACCAATTTGCTAATTTTTTAGTTTATCATTTTGATTTATATAGGCTTTGTGATCCAGAAGAGTTAGAGTTTATGGGGATTCGTGAATATTTTTCTTCACGATCAATTTGTTTGATTGAGTGGCCACAGCAAGCAAATGGGATTTTGCCAAGTGCTGATCTTGAAGTTAATTTGACTTATTTGGCGCTTGAACGTACTGCTTGCGTTCAGGCTATAAGCGAAAAAGGTCACGAGATTATTAATCTATCATAATTGAAATAAACAATATAAAGACAATGAAAAAACTATTCACTTTTTTTATCTTATTAATACTTTGTAGTTCTGCCTATGCAGCTAAAGTTGTGATTGCCGTTGATGCGGGGCATGGTGGTAAAGATTCCGGCGCAATAGGGAAAAATAAGTTATATGAAAAAACAGTTACTCTTTCTATTGCTAAAAAACTTACCAAGTTACTAAATAAAGATCCTAATTTTAAAGGGGTATTAACTCGTAGCAGTGATAATTTTATTTCTGTTTCGCAACGTTCTGAAATAGCTAGAAAAAATAAAGCTAATTTGTTAGTTTCCATTCACGCTGATGCTGCGCCAAATCGGAATGCAACTGGTGCCTCGATCTGGGTATTGTCAACTAAGCGAGCTGACACAGAACTTGGTCGTTGGCTTGAACAAGATGAAAAACAGTCACAATTACTTGGTGGAGCGGGTGATGCGCTTAGTGATGATCATGATCCTCATTTAAGTCAAGCTGTATTAGATCTCCAATTTTCTTATTCTCAACGAGTGGGGTATGAGTTAGCAAAACAAGTATTAAAAGAAATGAAAGGGATAACAAAGCTACATAAATCTGCTCCAGAACATGCAAGCTTAGGGGTATTACGTTCACCAGATATTCCATCAATTTTAGTTGAAGTTGGTTTTATCTCTAACGAAGGTGAAGAACGCTTACTAAGTAGTAATGCTCATCAAAATAAGATTGCTAAAGCTATCTATCAAGGTATAAAAAATTACGTTAAACAAAATCCAAAGTTTGGAGAACAGCATTAATGGCAATTCATATTCTTTCTCCTCAATTAGCAAATCAAATTGCTGCTGGTGAGGTGGTAGAACGACCAGCGTCAGTCATTAAAGAGTTGGTTGAAAATAGCCTTGATGCGGGCAGTAGTCAAATTGATATTGATCTTGAGCAAGGCGGCTGTAAATTAATTCGTATTAGAGATAATGGTTGCGGTATTGCTAAAGATGAATTAGCACTGGCGCTTGCTCGTCATGCGACAAGTAAAATCAGCAAGTTAGATGATTTAGATTCTATTATTAGCCTTGGATTTCGTGGTGAGGCGCTGGCGAGTATAAGTTCAGTTGCAAGATTGACATTAACTTCACGCACAGCAGAACAAACTGAAGCTTGGCAAGTTTATGCTGAAGGGCGAGATATGGAACCGGTGATTAAACCTGCTGCACATCCTGTTGGCTCGACTGTTGAAGTACTTGATTTGTTTTACAATACTCCTGCAAGACGCCGTTTTTTAAAAACAGAAAAAACCGAATTTATGCATATTGAGGAATTTGTTCGGCGTATTGCGCTTGCACGTCCTGATGTTACTTTTAATTTGCAGCATAATGGTAAACTTGTTAAGCAGTACCGTTCATCTACCCTTGAAAAAAGGGTAGAATTGGTATGTGGACGAGTATTTATGCAAAAAGCAGTCAAATTAGATTGGCAACATGATGATTTGTTCATTCAAGGTTGGGTAACAAGTAGTGAAGTTAGTAATTTGCAATATTTTTATGTTAATGGTCGAGTTATCAAAGATAAATTACTTAATCATGCATTGCGACAAGCCTATATAAGACGTGCGAATGAACAGCAAAGTTATGTGGTGTTTTTACAAATTGATCCAAAACAAGTTGATGTTAATGTTCACCCTGCTAAACATGAAGTCCGTTTTCATGGGGCAAGATTGGTTCATGATTTCGTTTATCAAGCTATAGTTATGGCTCTTGAATCGGATTTATCTGCAATAGATGAAAAAGTAACAATAACACCTAATCGGCAAGCAGCTGGAGAAAATATCTTTAATCAACAGACGATTTCTAAGCCTTATCAAGCTAGTAACCAATTACCTCAAAAACCTAGTAATTATGCTAAAGAAAATGCGTTGTATGGTCAGTTAGTTTGCGTTGACTCTCCTTCTCAAAATATTGCACAACTTGAGCCTAAAAAGCCATTTTTATCGGTAGAAGAAAATGAAATAACTGAACCACAAAAAGCGGTTATTGAATCATTATTTCCTAAACGATATTCACCATTGCAATCACTACAACAGCAGATTGACAATTCATCATTAGTGACATTTGGACGGGTGTTAACTATTATTCAACCTGATATTGCATTGCTTGAAAAAAATGAAGATAATCAACAAAAATTAATGTTGATGAAGTTGCCTATTGCTCAGCAAAAAGTCGTTGCGATTAAATTATTGTCACAAGATTCTGAAAAATTGCTTATCCCATTAACAATTTCAGTTAATAATAAAGAGCAGCAAGTTCTTTCTTCTTATCAGCCGCAGCTAAATTTTTTAGGTTTTGATTTTTATGTTGATAAAGCAAAGTTGTATTTGCAAAATGTTCCTAAAATGTTGCGCACTATCAATTGGCAACAATTATTGCCGGCTTTAATTGCTTTTATTTCTGAGTCAAAAAATGAAGTTTTAGATCCAACACAAATAGCGGCTTGGCTAGCTAATCAATATGATGATAGTGTTACGATGAACTGGAGTGTAGTAAAAGCCATTCAGTTACTAGCTCAATTAGAACAAGTGGATATTAATCTGTTACAACAAGATTCATTTTTATACCCAATTGACATGCAATCTTTAACTCAATCGATTTATCATGAATAAACCAAAAATTATTTCGTTAATGGGGCCAACAGCATCTGGTAAAACAGCATTTGCTATGGCGCTTTATGATCGTTATCCTATTGATATTATTAGTGTCGATTCAGCTCTAATTTATCGTGGTATGGACATTGGTACTGCAAAACCGACTAAAGAAGAGCAACAAAAGTATCCACATAAATTGATTGATATTTGTGATCCTGCAAAAAGTTATTCGGCAGCTAATTTTAGACATGATGCTATTGTGGAAATTGAAAAAACACTAAAAAAAGGACGAATTCCATTGTTGGTTGGTGGGACAATGCTCTATTTTAAGGCTTTAATTGAAGGACTTTCACCGCTTCCTGCTGCTAATAGAGAAATTCGTGAGCAAATAGAGGAAAAAGCCAATAAATTAGGTTGGCAAGCGATTTACGAAGATCTAAAAAAAGTCGATCCAATTTCAGCTGAACGAATTCATCCTAACGATCCTCAGCGGCTTAATCGTGCTTTAGAGGTTTATTTAATTTCAGGAAAAAGTCTAACTGAACTTATACAAGAAAGTGGCCAAGTATTACCATACGATGTTATGCAATTTGCTATTATGCCGCAAGATAGGTCGCAATTACATGAACGTATTGAACAACGCTTTTTACAAATGTTGGATCAAGGATTTGAAAATGAAGTTAGAGCACTTATGCAGCGATCGGATTTACATTTAAATTTACCTTCTATGCGTTGTGTTGGATATCGTCAAATGTGGGAGTATTTAAATGGCAATACAAGTTATGATGAAATGGTTTTTAAAGGAATTTGCGCTACTCGTCAATTAGCTAAACGACAAATAACATGGCTTCGTGGTTGGAAGCAACCTATAACATGGTTAAACAATGATAATATGGATACAATTTTCCGAAACGTATTCTAAGCGATAATTTTTATAGTGGTCTAATAATATACAATTATAAGTTCTTTAGTAGTTAAAATTATGTGTATTATTGTCAGTATTTAGTATTTTGTTTACCTTTTTAGTTTAAATTTATTAAAAATTTAGTTATTTGTGCATTAATTATAGTTGATTGGTTCAAGAGAATCGCTTTTTGTGTTATTTTGGTAGATACTAAAGATGTATCTGAAAATAGTATGTAAAAATACATTAATTATTTATAAATGTATTTATTTTATCTTAATATAATTATTTTTTTAAAGGATAAACTCATGTCAAAAGGGCAGTCATTACAAGATCCTTATTTAAATTTGCTTCGTCGAGAGCACATTCCTGTCTCAATCTATTTAGTTAATGGTATTAAGTTACAAGGGCAAATTGAATCATTTGATCAATTTGTGATTTTGTTAAAAAATACTGTAAGCCAAATGGTATATAAACATGCCATCTCGACAGTCGTACCATCTAGACCTATTTCTGGATTGGTATCTCAAGCCGAAGAGGAAAGCGAAAGCTGAATTTCAGTGGAGAATCTGATTGTTTGAGAGATATAAAGGCGGTGAATCTGCCTTATTAGTCCATGTATTTTTCCCTCAAGAGAGCAATATCGAGGATCTTAAAGAGTTTGAAATTTTGGTTTCTTCGGCTCAAATAGATATTCTCGATATTGTAACAACCTCAAGAAAAGCACCTCAAACCAAATATTTTGTAGGTGAAGGTAAGGCTCAAGAAATAGCAGAAAAAGTTAAACAGCTCAATGCTTCTGTTATTTTAGTAAATCATTCATTAACTCCCTCCCAAGAACGTAATCTAGAGCAATTGTGCAAATGTCGTGTTGTTGATAGAACCGGATTGATTCTTGATATTTTTGCTCAAAGAGCCAGAACACATGAAGGTAAATTACAGGTCGAGTTAGCACAGTTAAAACATCTTTCGACTCGTTTAGTTAGAGGTTGGACGCATTTAGAACGTCAAAAAGGTGGGATAGGTTTACGTGGTCCAGGTGAAACTCAATTAGAAACTGATAGAAGGTTGATTCGTCAACGGATTCAATTAATTTTATCAAGACTTGCTAAAGTTGAAAAACAGCGAAATCAAAATCGTCAATCACGAAATAAAGCAGATCTATCAACAGTCTCTTTTGTTGGCTACACGAATGCAGGTAAATCAACATTATTTAATGCGTTAACAAATGCTGATGTATATGCTGCTAATCAGTTATTTGCTACACTCGATCCAACACTTCGTCGAATTATTGTTGATGATGTAGGTGAAGTTGTTTTAGCTGACACGGTTGGTTTTATTCGCCATTTGCCACATGATTTAATCGCGGCTTTTAAAGCAACGTTATTAGAAACTCAACAAGCTGCATTGTTATTACATGTTGTTGATGCAGCAGATCCTAATTTATTAGATAATATGCATGCTGTTGATGAAGTTTTGCACGAAATTGATGCGCACGAACTTCCAACATTACTTGTTATGAATAAAATCGACTTGATAGAAGGCAAACAACCAAGTATTGATAGAGATGAAAACGGTATACCAATTCGTGTTTGGATTTCAGCGCAAAATAGTTTAGGATTAGATCAATTATTTATCGCTTTAAAAGAAAGGCTAGCTAAGCAAATACAAGTTTGCCACTTAAACTTACCTGCTTATTTAGCAAGATTAAGAAGTCGTTTATATCAGTTAAATGCGGTAGAAAATGAATTTATTAATGAGGATGGTAGTTTTCATCTAGATGTGAGAATTCCCTCTATAGAATGGAATCGCCTCTGTAAACAAGAACCAGATCTGTTATACTTGATCAATAAGCAAAATAACAACTAATTATCAAATGGAGCATATACAATATGGCGTGGAATCAGCCCGGCAATAACGGACAAGATAACGACCCATGGGGGAATAATAAAAAAAAGCCAACTAATCATTCATCTGATGGTTTATTTGATAAAGTTAAAAAATTATTAAAAAAAAATAATTTCGGTAATAATAATGGTTCCTCTGGAATTAAATTGCCGATGAGTACAACTAAAATTATCATATCTATAATTGCTTTACTTGTTCTAGTTTGGGCAGGAAGTGGATTTTATACCATTAACCAAAATCAACGTGGTGTAATTACTCGCTTCGGTCAAGTTCAATCTGAAATCATTCAACCAGGACTAAATTGGAAGCCAACTTTAATCGATAAAGTGTATATTGTTGATACACAGGGTATTCGAAATTTTAACGAAAAGGGACTTATTGTTACAGCTGGTGAAAATTTGGTTTTTGTTGATATAAATGTGCAATATAGTGTCAGCGATCCTTTAAAATATTTATTTAATGTCACTAATGTAGAAGATAGTTTGCGCCAAGCTGCCGATAGCGCCCTTAGAACGGTAGTGGCAAGTTCAAATATTGATGCAATAATCTCTGATGAACGTTCAGCTCTAGAACGTAGCACTAAAGATGAGTTAGTCAATATCATTAGTCCCTATGATATGGGTATTAATGTTATTAATTTGAATTTTCAAGTTGCTCGTCTACCAGATGAAGTGAAAGGCGCTTACAATGATACGCTTCATGTTCAAGACGATAGTGAGCGAGAAATTAAACAAGCTGAAGCTGATAAGGTGAAGAAAATTCAGCAGGCAGAAGAACGTTCAGCAGGAATTTTAGCTGATGCTAATGCTTATAAGGTTAGAGTAGAACTTGAAGCTGCTGGTGATGTGGCTAGTTTTGAAAAAATCTTACCACAATATAAAGTAGCACCAGAAATTACTAAAGAACATTTATATATTGAAACTATGGAAAGAGTATTAACCAAAACCAATAAGATTATAGTGAATGATAAAAGTGGAAATTTGATGGTGTTACCGTTAGAAGCACTATTAAAAAATAAGAGTGAAAAAAATTCTCAAATAATGACGTTATCAAACCAAAATAGTGAATATAATTCTAATATGCTGAGCTCGTCTGAAACAGTAAAAGAGCAGCCTCAACCAATACCGGAATTATTAAAAGAAAATAACAAAAACACTAATACCACTAATAACACCATTAAAGTTGGCGAGACTACGCGGACTCCACGGTTTATGGGAAGATAAGGAGAAAAGCATGCGCAAATTATTGATTCCTATAGTATTGATTTTGATTGGTGTATTTTTTTCTAGCGCTTATGTTATTGAAGAAGGTACTCGTGGAATAGTTTTACGGTTTAATAAAATTATAGGATTATCTGAACCTGGATTACATTTTAAATTTCCAGGAATGGATAATGTAAAAATTGTTGATGCTAAAATCAAAACAACAAATAGTTCTAATAATGTCGGTCAAGAACAAGAATATAGAACACGTGAAAATAAAGATTTAGTTGTTGATTATTTCGTACAATGGAAGATTGTTGATTTTGATCGATACTATGAAACTATTGCTGGTGGTAATAGTATTGATAACTTGCTGATTGCTCGATTAAATGGCTGTTTGAGAGCAGAAATTGAAAAATTAAATATCATTGATATTGTTAATGATCCAAATAATAGCTCTCATAATTCTATAGTGACGCGTGTAAAGAACGCTTTAAATAGTACATCTCAGGAATTGGTTAAAAGTGATTCGATTGAAAAGCACGTTAATAGAGATGAAAAAGCTTTAGAGGATAATCAAGCGAGTATGAGGTCGTTCGGTATTGAAATTATTGATGTCCGCTTAAAGAAAGTTAATTTTCCTCAAGAAATGTTTAATTCTATTTATAGCAAAATGAAAACAGACCGAAAAAATGTTGTCCAAAATCAACATGTTCAAGGTATTAAAAGAGTTGATGAAATACGAGCAGAGACTATTCTAGAAGTAACCAAAATATTGTCTGAAGCTGAAAGTCAGTCTCGCTCTATCCGTGGTGAGGGTGATGCAAATGCAATCAAACTTTATGTCGATGCTTTTGGTAAAGATATAGAGTTTTTTAGCTTTATACGTAGGCTAAAAACTTATGAAAGAAGCTTTATAGGAAATGATGTTATAGTTATTAGTCCTGAAAGCGAATTTTTTAAATATATGAAATTAAAATCTAATAATTAGCTGAATGAGTAAATAGTTTATGAGTAATAATGTTGTTGTGCTAGGTACACAATGGGGTGATGAAGGCAAAGGTAAAGTTGTTGATTTGCTCACGGAAAAAGCAAAGTATGTTGTTCGTTATCAAGGCGGGCATAATGCAGGTCATACATTAGTTATTAATGGTGAAAAAACAGTATTACACTTAATTCCATCAGGAATTTTACGTAATGATGTTATTAGCATTATTGCTAATGGTGTAGTGCTTTGTCCTGATGCTTTGATGAAAGAGATGAAAGAGTTAGAAAATAGTGGTATTCCTGTTAGGGAAAGACTCCTTATCTCTGAATCATGTCCTCTAATTTTGCCTTACCATATTGCATTAGATCAAGCTCGAGAAAAAGCTCGTGGCAATAAAGCTATTGGAACAACAGGGCGTGGTATTGGTCCTGCTTATGAGGATAAAGTTGCTCGCCGTGGACTTCGAGTTGGTGATTTACGTGATCGTCAAGCTTTTTCTGAAAAACTAAAAGATGTGATGGAATATCATAATTTCCAATTAGTCAATTATTATAAAACCGAAGCTGTAGATTATCAAAAAGTTTTAGATGCTACATTAGCTATAGCTGATATTTTAGTTGCTATGATTGCCGATATTCCTGCGCTTTTAGAAGATGCACGAAGAAAAGGCGAAAGAATTATGTTCGAAGGTGCACAAGGAACATTACTTGATATCGATCATGGTACTTATCCTTTTGTAACTTCTTCTAATACTACTGCTGGTGGTGTGGCAACGGGATCTGGTTTTGGTCCGCGTTATGTTGGCTATGTGTTAGGTATTGTTAAAGCTTACTCTACGCGAGTTGGTGCAGGTCCATTCCCTACCGAGCTATTTGACGAAGTTGGTGAATATCTTTGCAAACAAGGTAATGAATTTGGTGCAACAACTGGTCGTCGTCGTCGCACTGGATGGCTTGATGCAGTTGCTGTGCGTAAAGCGGTACAACTTAATTCTGTTTCAGGATTTTGTTTAACTAAACTTGATGTGTTAGATGGGCTTAAAGAAGTAAAAATTTGTGTCGGATACCAATTACCAAATGGTGATGTCATTAAAAATGCTCCAGCTGCTGCTGAAGAGTGGAGCTTAGTTAAACCTGTTTATGAAATTATGCCAGGTTGGAGTGAATCAACTTTTGGTATTAAAAGCTATGATGCACTGCCACAAGCAGCAAAAGCTTATATCAAAAGAATTGAAGAGTTAACCGAAACACCAATTGATATTATTTCAACAGGTCCGGATCGCAATGAAACCATGATTTTACGTGATCCTTATCAAGCTTAATATTGATTAAAAAATCGGGATAATTTTCCCGATTTTTTATTTTTTGAGATATAACGATTAACGTGTATGAGGAAATTATGGCTAAATTAGGTACTCCTTTATCACCGACTGCAACTAAAGTATTACTTTGTGGTGCAGGAGAGCTAGCTAAAGAAGTGGCGATTGAATTACAACGTTTTGGCTGTGAAGTTATTGCAGTTGATCGCTATGCTAATGCGTCAGCAATGCAAGTAGCTCATCGGTATCATACTATTAATATGCTTGATGGGGATGCTCTAAGAAAAGTCATTGAAATGGAAAATCCCGATTATATTGTTCCAGAAATTGAAGCTATTGCCACATCTACACTAGTTGAGTTGGAAAAAGAAGGATTTACTGTTATTCCAACTGCAAAAGCAACGCAATTAACAATGAATCGTGAGGGGATTCGTCGTCTTGCTGCAGAAGAATTAAAACTACCCACTTCACCTTATCGTTTCGCCGAAAACGAATTTGAATATGAACAAATGGTAAAAGAGATAGGTTTTCCATGTTTGGTTAAGCCAGTTATGAGCTCTTCGGGTAAAGGTCAATCTTTATTGCGTAGTGAAGCAGATATTAAATCTTCATGGATATATGCTCAAGAGGGAGGGCGCTCTGGTGGGGGTAAAGTAATCATAGAAGGTTTTATTGATTTTGATTACGAGATTACTTTGCTGACTGTTCGGCATATTAACGGAGTTTCATTCTGCGAACCAATTGGCCATCGTCAAGAAAAAGGTGATTATCGAGAATCTTGGCAACCTCAGCAGATGCCTGAAAAAGCATTGAAACAAGCGAAAAATATTGCAGCTAAAATAACAGAAGCATTAGGTGGACGAGGGGTATTTGGTGTTGAATTATTTGTTAAAGGGGAGCAAGTATGGTTTAGTGAAGTATCTCCTCGCCCCCATGATACCGGTATGGTGACATTAATTTCACAAAACTTATCTGAGTTTGCATTACATACAAGAGCAATATTAGGATTGCCAATTCCAGTTATAGAACAATATGGTGCTTGTGCATCATCTGCTTTATTAATAGAAGGTAATTCAAAACAAATAACTTTTGCTAATATTGATAAAGCATTAAGCGAACCGCAAACTGATTTACGTTTATTTGGTAAACCAGAAGTAAAAGGAACAAGAAGAATGGGTGTTGCGTTAGCTAGAGCATCGACAGTTAAAGAGGCTACTAATAAAGCAATTAATGTGATAAAACAACTAAAAATAACCCTATAACGCCTAAATTTGTGTAAAAAGCAACCAATCAATACAAAAAAATAAAAAATTCTAAAAATAGGGGTTGACGTTCACAAGTGAAGTGAGTAGTATACGCAACCCTTGAGACAGCGAACTAAGTCAACGAAAAGTTGATGGGGAATATAAGCTGTCAGCTCTTTAA
>NZ_JBIDFB010000012.1:0-89337 GCF_046635565.1 Gilliamella sp. BG7
CGAAGAGGAAACTGCTTTGATAATGCGGTTGTTGAAAGTTTTTTCATACACTCAAAACACACATTATTCATGACTGTCACTACAAAACGAGGAAGCAGGCTAATAAAGCACTATTTGAATATATTGAAATCTATTATAATCGGATACGCCGTCATTCAGCCAATAGCTGGGTATCACCTGAACAATATGAACAACAATATTACTAAAACGAAAAAATGATAGGGGAGGGCACTGTCTAATATTTTGGCGAGGATCAAGCGAGTCCCTTCCTGTCATTCTGATTTGTGGCCCAACCGATATGCGTAAATCCATTGATGGCTTGACGGCTATCGTTGCGTACGACTTAGAACAAGAACCATGTTCAGATCGTTTATTCGTCTTTTTCGGTCGAACCAGTAATCGGCTCAAAATCCTGCAATGGTCTACTAATGGTTTTTGGCTGCATTACAAACGCTTAGAAAAAGGAGTATTTCAATGGCCGGGCATCGAAGATGCGCAATTGTCTTTGCAGGTATCGCCAAGGCAGGTCAATTGGCTACTGGATGGCTTACCTCTTAGTCTCGATTAAGCCCACCCAAAAATAACCTACCGTTATCACGAAATTTAGCACGCTCATCTGCTCATGATTGGTATAATCTATGCCATGAAAATGACGCTGAATGACTTACCTGATGATATTGATTTGCTTAAGAAGCTATTGCTTGAGCAAGCGAAGCTGTTGTCAGAAAAAGAAGCTCTGTTGGGTGAAAAGAACGAGCAAATTTACCATTGGAAAGCAGACTATGAACGTCTCCTACAGCAATGACGTTTGGCACAACATCGCCCCAATCGCTGACGCCATTTAATCAGATTGGTCGGATGATATGGCAGTTTATTCATGTGTTGCAGATACATCAGACCTGTCATCAGGCGAGTCGGTAACGCAGCCGCACCTACCGTAGCAAAGTGATGATCCAGTTCACGATCCCAATCGATTACCTTCGCCAAACGTACCAACCGATGGGTCGAGCTGACGATATCCTCCAATCGGGGGCTGAAAGCTTTTTCTTCGTTTTCATAAATCAACGATTCTGCAACGTTTTGGGCTCTGGAGGGCAAAAAAGCGGGTCTGCCATGTTTGATGGTCATTATAAACCATTGTTAATCATATGGTTGTGAATTTTTCAGGATCGACTAACTAACTGGGTGTAGTGCAATAATGGTTTGTGTTAGCATGGTATAGCTATGTTTTGGGTAAATGATTTAGCTATAGATGTGTGGCAATGCAAAACTCATCATGGTATGCGTGGTGGAGGCTTCCAGTACTCTAATACCGCGATTGAAACTGCCTTGATGATGGAGGGGACTTTCTCTATGCCGTTACCTGCACTGCAAGGTTTTTTTGAATTGGCTTTCAAGCCAATGGATGTTACACTAATATAGGTAAAAGTTCAAAGACAATTTACACCAAATATAGCAATAAAACGAGAGGGCTATTCGATATTTCGTTATTGATTCGACAGACCTTAAAGTCTTTGGTAAATGTAAAGTAAGAAAGCAGAACATGGCGCAAAGCAGACTTAGCTATTGATGTGGATACTCACGAAGCTATTAGTACGGAAGCCAGCCTTGTCAATGTTGGCGATATTGAAGTGCAAAGTCTTGCTAGAGCAAATCATAATGAAAATAGGAAACAAATTGGGTAATGCTGCATCTAAAATCGAAGTAAAACCATACTCTTCACTCTATGCCTCTGAAATATGCGATTTGTTTCATTCGTCTATTCATGCTATTGATACCGATATTTACAGCAAAGCACAGCAAGAAGCATGGTGCTCAACACCACCAGATTATCAGAAGTGGTTAGAACGTTTAAATAACACTCAGCCTTGGATGGCTATCTTTGGCTCAAGCCTTGCGGGGTTTGTTGAACTTGGAGATGATGGTTACATAGACTGTCTGTATGTGCATCCTGACTTTCAAAAGCGTGGCATAGCTAGAAAACTCTATGACCATGTGCTTGACTTGGCCCACCAGAAAAAGCTTACACAATTAAGTGTAGATGCTTCAAAAGTGGCCATGCCAATTTTCAAAAAATGGGGTTTTAAAATAAAGCGGGCTAACAAAATATCCAGAGAAAATCAGGTACTGATAAATTACCATATGTATAAACTACTTTGATTTTTATTGAGACCTTTGTACAGTAAAGCTTCACTCAAACTAAATTTTTAACCGCGCTTTTTTGAGGCATTTGGGCTTATATTTAGATCTAAATACCTCTAGATAAGTTACTATTTATTGCCATTTCCCTGTTTTAGGCACAACTTTCCTGCTGTACAGATAACCCTCGTTTGATATCAAAGTTCAATAAGCTGCCTGAAAGATGAGCTTGGATTAGTTCTGTCAATGGAGTTTCAAATTAAACCGTATTTACGAAACCAAAGAATAAGTAGAAAACTTTATGAATAGAGGTGGGCACTGTCTAATATTTTGGCGAGGATCAGTTCTTGGCATGATGAATCGAGTTATGGTTGTTTTTTTGCAGAATTATTATAACTCACATCATGCCGTCTAAAAAATAATCACGAAAGATCAACACGCCCTAATATTTTTATAATTAATGTTTTTATTATTTAGGCTTTTATCGATTAATGATTTTCCTCACTTTGCCAGCCATTTTTAGCTAAAGGAAAGAAACCGACCCCAACCGCAATTAACGCCACAAAAGAGATGTAAATACCAGCACCAAGATAACTATATTGACCTAATAAATGTTCAGGGCTTAATAGATAAATGGTTAATGTTGGTGTAAATGCACTAAATAGCGCATAGGCTAAATTATACGAAAATGACAAACCCGAATAACGAATCGCAGGAGGGAAAGCTCTTGTACCAACTATTGCTGTCATTGCAACAGAACCAATAAATAGCCCAAATACAGCCCAAAGCGAATAAAGTTTAGTTAAGGACATATCTGGCGACAAAGAGCTATAAAATACAATGCTCATAATAGCAAGCCCGCCCCAGCTAATTAGCATTGTTTTGGTTGTACCTATTTTATCTTCTAACCAACCAAAAATAACACAACCGATAGTCAAAGTTAGTGCAGCAATACAACCACCAATACGCCAATCAAGATTAGCAAAATGGTACATGCCACCTACAATACGACCCGGTGTAATCAAAATACCCACCATAATAGCCGTCGATAACGACCAAGTCAAAAGAGCTACAATTAAGCAAGCTGTTTTATGTTTTTGAAGCACGGTAACGACAGGAATATTCTTTTCAATTGCTTTGCGTGCCGCTAACTCTTTAAAGATAGGTGTTTCAGATAAAAATCGACGTAAATAAACCGAAATAACGCCAAAAATACCACCAATAATAAACGGAATACGCCAAGCATAATCTAAAATATTTACGGAGGTAAAACAAAGATCAATAATGATAGTCACAATAAAGCCAAGTAAAATACCGCCAGTAATACCTGAAGTTAACGTACCGATACCTAAACCATAACGTTGCTTTGGCACATGCTCAGCAATGAACACCCAAGCTCCTGGCATTTCACCACCAATAGCAGCACCTTGAAGCATACGCATCACTAATAATAACAGAGGTGCAAAAATACCAATTACTTCATAAGTTGGTAAAACACCAATGATAAATGTTGGTAATGCCATCATAGCCACGCTTAAGGTAAACATTCGCTTACGTCCCACTTTATCACCAAAGTGCGCCATAATAATGCCACCAACAGGACGAACCAAATAACCAGCAGCAAAAATACCCCATGCAAATAAATCTAACGTTAATGGTGATAAAAAATGAGGTAAAAATAGTGGTTTTACAATGGTATCGATGTAAAGCGCATAAATAACAAAATCATAAAATTCTAATGTACCACCCAAAGAGGACAAAACTAACGTTTTAAAATCCTGCCGATTTAATGGTCGAGCACTAGGCTGCCATTCTGCGTTGATTACAGACTGAATCATGAAAAAACCTTATTATTAAATTAAGTTAGAAAATAAAAAATCTATCTTTTATTGATTTAAGTTAAAAACGTGAGATTCATTCTGCCACAAAAAAAAGGCTTTTTTTTCATCATAAAAAAATTTAATGTATGTAACAAAACTACTTATTTGATTTATAATTCAACTAATCGAAACTTAAAAAATATAAATCACGATAAAGCATAATCAATAATGGATAAATTAGATAAAATTTGATGACAAATAACAACAAAGTACGCTGTAGTTGGGTTTTGGATGACCCAATATACATTCATTACCACGATAACGAATGGGGCATCCCCCAATATGATAGCCTTAAACTATTTGAAAAAATTTGCCTTGAAGGGCAACAAGCGGGATTATCGTGGATCACTGTTCTAAAAAAACGCGATGAATATCGACGTTGCTTTTTTAATTTCGACCCACAAAAAATTATTCAGCTAATGCCTGAAGATATTGAACATCTTTTAAAAAATAAAGGACTAATTCGTAATCGTTTAAAGCTAAATAGCATTGTAAAAAATGCTCATGCTTATTTAAACATGCAAAAAAGTGGCGAAGATTTCTCGCAATTTATCTGGTCTTTTGTTGATAATAAACCAATTATTAACCATTTTAACGACAAAAGCGAAGTCCCCATAAGTACTGATATATCAGAAAAAATGTCAAAAGCGCTAAAAAACAAAGGATTTACATTTGTTGGTTCTACCATCTGTTACGCTTTTATGCAGTCCATGGGATTAGTTAACGATCATTTTGAAAATTGTTATAAAAAATAAGGGAAAAAATGGATGATAGTAAAATCAATAAAGTATGGTATAGCGTTAATATTAGCCTATTTCATTATTGCTAACATTTCGATTTATATTTCTTCGTTACAAAAAACAATAAAAAATGCCGATACCGTAGTTGTATTGGGATCACAAGTTATTAATACACCTGCCATAGCTCCACCTACTTTAGCCTAGCGTTTAAATATTGCCATAAATTGTTTGCAAAACAACCCATCAACCAAAGTTGTTGTTTGTGGCGGACAAGGCAAAGACGAATCTGCAACTGAAGCTAGTGTAATGGCTCAATATTTAATTGAAAAAGGGATCGATGCTAATCGAATTTATCAAGAAGACAAATCAACCCGAACAGCCCAACAATTTATCTATGCAAATCGTATATTACCCTTAGGAAAAACGGTTGTGGTAACCAATGATTTTCATTTATTGCGATCGCTAATGCTTGCTAAACGTTCAGGAATTAACGAAGTATCAGGCTTAGCCGCGCCATTAGATTTGACTAATGGCGATAAATATATCGCATTAATAAGAGAACCCCTAGCACTAGCAAATTCTTGGTTATTTGACCATCCAAGCGATAGTAAAACCTCTAAAAACCAATTACCAAGTCAACCATCTAACTAAAATCATCGGCACATTACGGCAAAAGCACGGGTAACTACTGTTTTTGCCGTGCGTCCATGATATCATTAACTATTAAAATTTAAATCAGCTACAGATAAATATGAAATCAGACACAATTGTTGCACAAGCAACACCACCAGGTCGTGGTGGTGTAGGTATATTGCGCATTTCTGGACCCCAAGCCCAAGCCGTGGCTCAGGCAGTATTAGGGCAAATACCCAAACCAAGGTATGCGCATTATCTTCCTTTTTTAGCTACTGATGGTTCAATCTTAGATGAAGGTATTGCGCTGTTTTTCCCAAATCCACACTCTTTTACAGGCGAAGATGTACTTGAATTACAAGGGCACGGTGGTCCAGTTATTTTGGATCTACTTTTAAAGCGTATATTAGAACTTCCTAACATCCGTATTGCAAAGCCGGGAGAGTTTTCAGAGCGTGCATTTTTAAATGACAAACTAGATCTGGCTCAAGCCGAAGCTATTGCTGATTTGATTGATGCTAGCTCAGAACAAGCGGCAAAATCGGCAATATCATCTTTGCAAGGAGTATTTTCTAAAAAAGTGAATGCATTGGTTGAATCCTTAATTCATTTACGCATATTCACCGAGGCAGCAATCGACTTTCCTGAAGAAGAAATTGACTTTTTATCTGACGGCAAAATAGAAGCACAGCTTAGCCAGGTCATAACTGGTTTAAGCGAAGTTTGCCAAGAAGCTAAACAAGGATCACTGTTACGAGAAGGCATGAAAGTAGTCATAGCAGGGCGTCCTAATGCAGGAAAATCAAGCTTACTAAATGCATTAGCTGGGCGTGAAGCTGCCATTGTGACCGATATCGCAGGCACCACGCGTGATGTACTGCGTGAACATATCCATATTGATGGCATGCCACTACACATTATTGATACCGCAGGTTTACGAGAAGCTAGTGACGAAGTAGAACGAATTGGTATAGAACGTGCTTGGCAAGAAATTGAGCAAGCTGATCGTGTATTATTTATGGTTGACAGCACAACCACAACAGAAACCAACCCAGAAAAGCTATGGCCTGAATTTATTGAACGCTTACCTAAAAATATGCCAGTAACCGTAATTCGTAATAAAGCCGATTTAACAGGCGAAAAGCTAGGATATAGTGAAGTAAATGGCTACTCACTGATTCAGCTTTCAGCTCGAACGGGGGAAGGCATTTCACTATTACGCGATCACCTAAAACAAACAATGGGCTTTACCAGTAGCACAGAAGGTGGATTTTTAGCACGTCGCCGCCACCTTCAAGCACTTGAAAAGGCAGCCGAGCACTTAAATAATGGTAAACACCAACTAGTCACCTTCCATGCTGGTGAATTGCTCGCTGAAGAGCTAAGATTAGCGCAAGAATCCTTAAGCGAAATCACAGGAGAATTTACTTCTGATGATTTATTAAGCCGTATATTCAGTTCGTTTTGTATCGGTAAGTAGTAAATTTTATGCTAAACAGAGTCTAGCGGAATATTGCCTATTTTTGCTCGGTAAGATTTCGGACGTTATCACTGATGCATTTATTTCCACAAAAGTTAAAACGTCCGAAACCAAATAAATTTAACTAAATCTCCTTTTAATGACTGATTTTATAAAAATTTAATTGTTATTTGAATGTTTCAACAAATTTTAAAGTTTTGAATATATTTCAACGAATTAACTTGTTTTTTACTATGAAATTCTATTTTATAAAAATCAGATAACTATCAATTTATGTAAATCATAATCTGAATAAATTTAAATAATTCGTAACTCCTTTAATGATAATTTTATAAACGCATAAAAAATAGGTGCAAAAATTAAACCAATAACGCCAAAAAGAGTTTCTAAAAATAACATCGCGATTAATAATTCACAGATACCAGCGTGAATTTTTGTACCAACAATTTTAGCATTAAGTACATATTCCATTTTATGAATTAAAATTAAATAAACAATAATTATCATTGAAACAGAAAATGATACGGTAAATGCGACAAAAAAGATTAATGTATTGACAATCAGGTTTCCAATAATTGGTATTAGACCAAAAATAAATGTTGCTAGCACTAAACTTTTACTAAACGGTAAATGAATACCAAACAAAGGCAAAATAATAAATAGTAAAATGGCGGTCATTACGGTATTAAATAATGCAATCACAACTTGGGAGATAGCTACATATTGGAAAACCACAACTAATCGGTTTAGGCTGGTTTTCAAGGCTTTAATTAATGGCCTTTGCGTAATTTGATTCTGATTAGTGTTGCGTTGATTTTCTTTATAGCCCAAAATTAATCCGATGATCATTCCTACAATTAATATAATTAAATCATGAAATACTTTTTTGATAACAGATTGTAGATAAAATACATGATCTTTAAGATAAATCATTATAGTTGATTTAACTTCATCTAGATCATCAGGTAAATAATGGGTAATACTTGGTGGTAGGCTGTTGATTACATTGTTGACCAATAATTTTAGATTCGTTAACGTTTCGGTTGGATGTTTAGCCATATCAACAAACCAAGCAAATAAATACCAAAATCCACCAATAAAAATGCCAATAATTAAAGTGGTAAGTACTAATACCGAAATTAATTTTGACCTATGGCTAAAACGTATCATTTTTCGTGATAAAAAATCATCTAATTTTTGAGTTAATGTATAGGTTAATAAACCAGCAAATACTGCTGGCATTAAATGTACTTGCATTAAGATAATAAAACCAACGGAAAATAGAGCAAGGCAAAACAGACCTAATTTTTGGTTGTTATTAAGTAACATTGTTGAATTATTTCCTTTAATAATCAATTCAATATATTAAAACTATGAGTATATGAAGTAAAAAATAGATAAAATTATAACAGATGGTTAGTTATTCGTCCGCTTATTATTACTAGCTAAACAAAGTCAGTTTTAACAAATATTTTTTTATAGTGATAAAAATAAGGGAATGCAGTCTGTCATATAAATTCTAAGGTATAAAACTATTTAAAATAATCTTATACCTTTAAAGTGAGGTTGTTTAACAACCTCTTTTATATTTTGGAAATGACTAAGGGCAATGCTATTTAATTACATTAAAGTTAACATCGCGAGTACTTCGGAGGGCATCAATAAATTGCCTTAATTCTTTACGGTAACTTTACTCAGGATCGTTTTCTTTTGTGCATACAGAAGTATAGCTTTTCGCCATTGCATCATTTGAGGCTAAATTATTGTATGGTTTTGTAAAATCACTACCTTTTAATGTCATAAGGTGATTCCAATCATTTAACAGGCCTTCCATATATTTGCGACCTTCTTCGCATTTGATGCTATTTAAGTTAATCTTAGGAATAACATATTGGCTTATCTCGCTGAACTTTTTAGGCTGGTAAGGAAAACTAATGTCTTCTTGTTCATCTTCTTTTATGAGCTCAATAAAGTCGCTTTCACGATATAATTTTCTAAAAATTTCTTGATAAGATTGGTTTTTCTTTAATCTTAGGTCTTGGGTTATTTCTTCTGGGAAAGCCTGATCATAAGAATAATTCCAATGATAATCACTCCTTTCAATCAATATATCATTGATTAATTTTGCTGGCATTTCTATTTCTTGCTCTTTACCATCAATAATAGCTAGGATTTTATTGATTTCTCTGTTTTGTTTTAAGATCTTTTCGTATTCCTCATCACTAATTTCAGAGGTTGAATAGATGACTGTATATAAATAATAATTGCTTTGAGTTGGGTTAATAAAACCTGATTCTCCAAATTGAGCCGGTTTTACGACAAAATTGAAGTCGTCATTATTATACGATAAGGTATGTTTGCCGTATTCAAATGTATAATTAACACCTGATTTGGCCGGGATAGTTAGTTCTTTACCATCGATAGCGACTTTTATTTGGTTAGCAGTAGGATTGTCAATCCAACGGTCGATAGAGCTAGGTTCAGAACAGCCTATAAGTATTAAACTGCAAATTAGTAGTAAAAAATATTTTATTTTTTTAATAATAATTATTTTATATGTACAAAAAGTAATCGAAAGCTATCATATTTATGGAAAAAATAAATAATTTTGAATCAAATAGTGATAAAAATTGCTATATTTGCTTTTTATTTGAACAAAAGAAATTTGAAAAGAGAGGTTTTTATGAAATTAATAGTCGATAATATGAGTTGCCAACACTGTGTTAAAGCAATAACAAAAGCAATTAATGATATTGATCCAAATGCAAAAGTGACCGTTGATTTAACCAAACGCGAGGTTGATATCGAAAATAGTTCTATTTCGCAAGAATCAGCTATTGTGGCGATTGATGAAGCTGGCTACCAGTTTGTTAGTATCCTTAATTAATTCAGTTCATTTCGATATTTATTTAAGCATAAAATGCTTAACTAAAGATAGTTTCGACAAACATACATAAATGTTTGTCGAACTAATAAGATTAGATTATTCATTCTTTTTTAAAATAAAATCAATAATATTTTTGAGCATATTTGGAAAATTTTTGATAAAAAATTTATTATTGAAGACTTATTACCACCATTGATAAAAATGGTGTGTTGGTCCAATTCCTTTCCCTATATTTAAATAATCGGCATGGCTGATTGCGCCGTGTAGGTAATTTTTTGCTTGAGCTATTGCATTTTGTAAGCTGTTTTTAGGTAATAATGCGGCAATGGCAGCGGATAATGTGCACCCCGTTCCATGAGTATTTTTAGTTTGGATGCGTGGAAAGGTCATTCTTATTATATTATTGTGTGTGATCAAATAATCTGTGCTTTCTTTGCTTGGTAAGTGTCCACCTTTCATTAATACTGCTTTGCAACCTAGTTTGAGTAATTTTTGCCCTTGGTTTTGCATTTCATCTTCGGTTTTTGCTTCATCACAATCAAGTAATGCAGCAGCTTCAGGTAGGTTGGGAGTGATAATGGTTGCTAGGGGTAATAAAAGCTCACGAATGGCCGTTACAGCATCGGATTTTAAAAGAGGGTGTCCACCTTTGGCAACCATTACGGTATCTAACACGATAGCAGGAATAGGGTTTGTTTTAAGTAGGTAGTGAACGGTTGTGACTATTTTTTTATTCATTAGCATACCTATTTTTACGCTATCAATTTGAATATCTTTATAAAGCGTATTAAATTGGGCTTCAACAAATTCGGGCGATATAGCTAATACCGCATCAACCCCTTGGGTGCTTTGTGCTGTTAGTGCGGTGATAACTGACATACCATACGCACCAAGTGCAGAAAAGGTTTTTAAATCGGCTTGAATACCAGCACCACCGCTAGGATCAGATCCTGCAATGGTTAATGCAATTGTTGTCATGATTGTATTTCCTATTTAGCTTGTTTGATTTTGTTGATAAGCGATAATGTTGCTTGTTGAATATCTTTTTTGCCACAAATAGCCGAAACTACAGCAACGCCGTCAATGCCCGTTTGAATAATGTTAGTTACATTGCTTTCATCAATACCACCAATGGCAACAGCTGGGCACTGTTTTAGTTTGACTAATTCAGTTAATTGTTCAGTTCCTATTGCTACCGTTGCATTTTTTTTGGTTGTGGTTGGGAAGATAGGGCCTATGCCAATATAATTAATCTGCTGCCAAGGAACTGCTTCAAGTTGTTGTTGGCTAGTTACCGAAAGGCCTAACCATTTATCTTTGCCGATAAGTTGTCGAGCTATATCAACAGGCAAATCACTTTGCCCAATATGGACACCATCGGCATCAACCGCTAAAGCAATATCTACATGGTCATTTATAAATAGTGGAACAAAGGTGTCGCTTAATGCTTCTTTCAATGCTAAGGCAGCGTAGTACCAATCTTTACCGCTAAATTCATGTTCAGATCTTAACTGTATTGCAGTCACACCATTTGAAACAGCAATTTTTGTGGTGTTTATCATGCCATTAATGCCACCGCATAATAATGGATCAAGGACTAAATAGAGGGTTAAATCCAGTCGTTTTTTCATTTGATTTCCTTATTAAAGTGATGGGTTAAATGTTGAGAGTTGATCTAATAGTGATATCGAGAAAGTTCCTAATCCTTGTTGTTTATTAGCTAGCTCACCAGCTTTTTTCATCATAAAACATGCACAGGCAATGGCTGATAATGGGTCAGGCGAATTAGCTATGAAAGCCGCTACCATTGCAGATAATGAACATCCTGTGCCTGTTACTTTTGTTAAAGCAATATCACCACCAGTTATACTATATGTGCTGTTTCCGTTAGTTATATAGTCAACATCGCCCGTCATTGTGACAATAGTTTGATATTTTTGCGCAAACTCTTGGGCAGCGTTTAAAGCTGATTGAGTTGTGTCTTGACCGTCGGGGCCTTTTGAGAAAGATTTTTGACCATTTAGTGCTAAAATTTCTGAAGCATTACCTCGTATTACTGTGGGATTAAATGATAATAATTGATGTGCAATTTCAGTTCGATAATTAAGTGCAGTTCCTACAGCAACAGGATCGAGTACCCATGGGGTTTGTGTTTGCTGTGCCTTGGCGGCCGCTAATAGCATACTTTGGGCTGTGTTGCTGTGAATAGTGCCAATATTAATCAGTAAGCTATCGGCAATGTTGACAAATTCAGCAACTTCTTGTTCGGCAATCACCATTGCTGGAGATGCACCAATAGCAAGTAGTACATTGGCAGTAAAGTTTTGGACTACATCATTAGTAATGCAATGCACTAGTGGGCGTTGTTGTTTTATATGATTGATAAAAGGAGCGGTTTGGGTAATTTGGTATGATTTAGCTGCTGACATATTTCTTCCTTTCTTACTGATTTATTAATTTATAAATGTCGGGAAGAATTTGCCAATTTAAGGCTTTTATGGCTTAGACTTCCCTACGCTGGTATAATCCAGATCAGGTTCAACGGGTGAAATCTCAGTTTTTTGTTTAGACAAAAAACACCCCGAGTCAAAATGAATTTTTTATTATGAACTGATTATTTGTTTTTAACAAGCTATTGTAATAATCTTTCAATATCAGTAATTGCTTTTCTATCTGGTAAGAAGATTATTAGATGATCATTGTCTTCAATGGTTAAATCAGTATTAATGATAATAACATCTTCTCCACGTACTACAGCTCCAATAGTTGCGCCTGATGGAAGTTTTAAGCTATTAATATTTTTGCCAACCAGCCTTGATGTTTCACTATTACCATTAGCAATAATTTCGACAATTTCGGATTCTCCTTGTCTTAATGAAACAACTTTAACAACCCCAGTTTGTCTAACATGGCTTAATAGCTCAGATATTGTGGCGTGTTGTGGGGAAATCGCAATATCAATCACACTATCATTAATTAGTTCAAGATAGGCTTGGCGTTGAATTAATACAATTACTTTTTTCGCTCCCATTCTTTTGGCTAACATGGAGGACATGATGTTGGATTCATCATCACTGGTAACAGCGATAAATAGATCAGTAAGTTCAACTTGTTCTTGTGAGAGCAATTCTTGATCCGATGATTCACCATGTAATACTGTTGTATTAACGAGTTGCTCGGCAATTAATTCAGCTCGTTCGGCGTTCCGCTCAATTAATTTGACTTGATAGTCATTTTCTAAACGTTTTGCTAAAGCGACAGCTACACCACCACCGCCACTGATAATTATTCGTTTATATGGTTTTTCTAACCGTTGTAACTCACTGGTCACCGCTTTGATATTAACGGGGGGAGTTATAAAGTAGACCATATCGCCCGCTTCTATAAGTGTTGAACCAAGCGGTCGAATAAAATGGTTTTTACGATAAATAGCTACTACTCGAGCTTCAACATGCGGTAAATGTTCTTTAAGTTCTGATAACTCACTACCTACTAAAGCACCACCATAATAAGCGGTGACGGCAACTAAACAGACACGATTGTCGTAAAAAGATGCAAATTGTAGCGAACCAGGATATTGTACTAATTGACTAATATGGTTGGTGATAAGATTTTCTGGAGCAATAATGTGATTTATATTTATACAATCTTTATTGAAAAGAGGGTAGTTTTCGTCATTGTATTCAGGTGCTCTAATGCGTGCGACTTTTTGTGGAATGTTAAATATGACATGACCAATTTGGCAGGCCATCATGTTGACTTCATCAGAGTTAGTTACAGCAACAAGCATATCAGCTGATTCAGCTCCGGCACTTTCTAAAACTTGTGGGTATGATGATTTTCCGCAAATCACCTGTAAATCAAAACGTTCTTGTAATGATTGCAATTTATTATAATTTTCATCAATCACCGTGACATCGTTTTGTTTTTCGGTAACAAGATATTCAGCAAGCGCACTACCTGTTTGTCCTGCACCAAGAATAATAATCTTCATAACTAACCTGTATATTTAAATGGCTTTAATTGTTCCCCATTTTCCCTGTATATTAAAGCCATTGCATACTGTTTTATTTTTATTAACAATCAGTTATTAATTTTTCAATTATACAAAACCGATTGCATTATAAACTTTTTTCAAAGTTGGTTCGGCTTTTGAGCGTGCTTTTTCTGCTCCTTCTTGCATTATTGAAATTAGATAACTTTCATCATCTCGATACTGATGATACTTTGCTTGAAGTTTAGTTAGCATATCAATGACTTGTGTTGCTACTTCAGTTTTAAGATGACCATACATCTTGCCTTCGAACTCTTTTTCAAGTTCGCAGATAGGCTTACCTGTCACGCCAGTTAAAATGTCAAGTAGGTTTGAAACACCAGCTTTATTTTTTAGATCGTAACGTACCACAGGTGGCTCATCTGAATCGGTCATTGCACGTTTGATTTTTTTCTCGATATCTTTTGGATTTTCGAGTAAACCAATTACGTTATTGCGGGTTTCGTCTGATTTAGACATTTTTTTAGTGGGTTCTTGTAGTGACATGACGCGAGCACCCACTTTCGAGATAAAAGGCTCAGGAATAGTAAATATGTCACCGTAAAGCGCATTAAATCGCATAGCAATATCGCGTGATAATTCGAGATGTTGTTTTTGATCGTCACCTACAGGTACTAAATTTGCTTGATAGAGTAAAATATCCGCAGCCATTAGTACAGGGTAATCAAACAATCCCGCATTGATGTTTTCAGAATGACGAGATGATTTATCTTTAAATTGAGTCATACGGCTAAGTTCACCAAAATAGGTGTAACAATTTAATGCCCAGCCGAGTTCTGCATGTGCAGGCACTTGTGACTGTACAAAAATGGTACTTTTTTGCGGATTAATACCGCAAGCTAAATATAGAGCGAGTGTGTCTAATGTAGCTTTACGTAATTTGTTTGGATCTTGGCGTACGGTAATCGCATGTTGATTGACGATGCAATAAATGCAATCATATTCATCTTGCAGAGCGACCCAATTCTTTAAAGCACCTAAGTAGTTACCAAGTGTTAGTTCTCCTGATGGCTGAGCGCCACTAAATACAATCGGTTTGCTCATAATTTATTCCTAATCTATGCTAATTATTTTTTTGCCTTAGCTTTTGGCTGAGGTAATAATGTTAATATGTCTTTAAAATCGTCAAATAAGAAATCAGGGTTGCTACTGGCGATCGATATGCCATAGTTATAACCATAGCTTAATGCAACAGTTGGACAGTTAGCATTTTGGGCTGCAGTAATATCATTTTTTGAATCACCAACAAAAAGTAACTGATCACTAAACAATCCAAATTTAGCCATTACTTGGTATAAAGGGGCCGGGTGTGGTTTTAGTTTAATCACATCTCCCCCACCAAGCACTAATGAAAAGTACTCTTTTATGCCTAAAGAAGTCAGCAAAGCAGGCAAAAATTGTGCGGGTTTATTGGTTACTAAAGCTAGTGGATAATTATTATCGTGAAGTACTTTTAAAGTCTCTTTAACGTTGGGAAACAGTTTTGTTTCTGCATCAATGACTTTATCATAGTGTTGATTAAATAGATCTTTAGCTTTGGAAAATAGTTCTAATGATGAATCAACTTCAATTGCTTTGAATACTCGTTCTAGCATAATATCAATACCATTACCTACAAAGTTTTTGATTTTCTCGTTACTGATTGTAGGTAGATTCAAGTCTGCTAACATATTTTGTGTTGCCAATGCTAGTCCTGGTACGCTGTCAACTAATGTGCCATCTAAATCAAAAGCTACTGCTTGAATATTTTCTAGTTTATTCATGTTCAACTCCTGCTAACTCTTTACGCATGGCGTCAATAACTGTTTTATAATCAGGTTGGCTAAATATAGCTGAACCAGCAACAAACATATCGGCGCCAGCTCTAGCTATTTTGGCAATATTGTCAATTTTTACGCCACCATCAATTTCTAACCGAATATTGCATCCAGATTCAATAATACGCTGTTTGGCTTGTTGTAATTTCTTAATTGTTGAAGGTATAAAAGATTGACCTCCAAAACCTGGGTTAACACTCATTAATAAAATAATATCAATTTTATCTATGACATAATCTAAATAATCAAGCGGTGTAGCTGGATTAAATACAATACCAGCTGTGCAACCATGATCTTTAATTAACTGTAATGAACGATCCAAATGGACAGTAGCTTCTGGATGGATAGATATATTGGTTGCGCCAGCTTTGGCAAATGAGGTAATTATCTCTTCAACAGGCGATACCATCAAATGCACATCAATAGGGGCTTTAATACCATAGTCTCGTAAAGCTTTACAAAACATTGACCCCATTGTGAGATTAGGTACAAAATGGTTGTCCATAACATCAAAATGTATTACATCAGCTCCTGCATCTAGCACTTTTTGAGTATCTTCACCAAGGCGAGCAAAATCAGCTGATAATATTGATGGAGCAATAATGTATTCTTTCATAACTTACCTATAATAACTTGCCTTATATTCAAGCCTATTTAAGACTTTTTGTATAATGCTAGAATCTCGTCAATTTTTTTTCGTCCTTTACCGGCACAGCTAATTGAACGTCGCATTTCTGTTCGATAAAGCTCGCTTGCCTTGCTGTATAGGTTCATTGTGTAATCAGTATAATGATTGGACACAAGCACAGGGATATTTTTTTTATATGCCATAGTTTCAGCTAATTCCGACAAGTTTTTATGTTCTTCAAATCCAAATATATTTGAATAATAAGCCGTAAATCCAGCTGATTCATTCGGGGGTATATAAGGTGGATCACAATAAATTACTGAATTTTTTGCCGCTTTCTTCATTACTTCGTGGTAAGGTGCACAAATAAATTCTGCCCTTTGAGCTTTTTCTGCAAAAAAATAAAGTTCTTTTTCAGGAAAATAAATTGTTTTATACCGCCCAAACGGTACGTTAAATAGTCCATTGTTATTATAACGACATAAACCGTTATAACCATGCCGATTTAAATAGACAAATAAAAGCGATCTAATATACTGATCTTTACTTCCATTAAATACTTCACGCAGCTGATAAAACGCATCTGGACGATTATTCTGAGCAACAAATAGTAATCTAAGGTCACGGATAAATTGATCTGGACTTAATTTTAATAATGTAAATAATGAAATTAAGTCATGATTGATATCCGCTAAAATATAACTTTTGTAGTTGGTGTTTAAAAACACGGAACCAGCTCCAACAAAAGGCTCTATTAGTTGATCGCCTTCTGGTAGATACCGTTTAATTGTTTCCACAAGTTCATATTTTCCTCCAGCCCATTTTAAAAAGGCTCGTTGCTTCTTCAACGGATACTCCTATTTGTCGTTGATCGGATAAATAAACAATATCCTTGGTTATTTTGCGGCTTTTTCTTTATTAATTGTTGCACTAGATTTGACCCATGGTTTGTCTTTTTGTAGTGCACTCGGTAAAGACTTGATTGCTTTATGTGCTTCTTCAGATGAAGAGTAATTACCTTTAATTAGAACATACCATTTTTCATTATTACGTTTAGTTCCATAAATTTGATAGTTAGTTATTTTATGTTCGTTAATCAATTTTTTTAGACCGTCAACTGATTTTGATGCAGCAAGTTGAATACTATAACTATTATTGTCTAGTTTTAAATTATTTGCTGAAGTAACAATTTCATCAGTTTTATGATGAGGTATTTTTTTATCAAAGTTGTTTTTATTTGTGCCAGTTTTAGTTGAATTCGCATTCTTTTTAACGTTATCTGAACTAGCAATGCTATTAATATTTGGTCGTGTTAATGGCTTAGCCTGATTATGGTTTAGTTCATGTGTGTATTCCTGATTAATGATTGGTTCTAAATTGCCATTTTTATCATGAAGTAATTCAAAATGCTCGTTACTTGATTGATTAATTTGTGCTTCTGAGCCTATATTTTGTATTGAATCCATTTGCACTGCATCCAGTGCTAGATCATCTTGACTTTGAGTTACCAAATCATCTGGTACTTGTGATGTTGCAACACCATTATTCTCCGGCAGTGTTAATGGTGTTGGTTTATCTTCTTTTGAAGATTTAAACAAAATCAAGCTAAGCAATAACAGAATGACCACAGTTGATAGAATAACAATGATTAACTTTTTATTAAGAAAATCTTGCAGTATTCTTGATAATTTTAATGAGAGTATAATGTCTTTATTAGATTTTTCAGATATATAACGATCCTCTTTATCTACACGCATTCTCACTCCTTAACCTATTAATAGGCTTTTTGCTTCGCGATAATTTCCTACCAAGTAAAATAATGGTTTAAATTTGCTCTATTTTATCAATAATATAACCAGCAACACCTTTTGCACTTTGTTCATCGGTTTTAATTGTAATATCGGCAATTTCTTCGTAAAGTGGTTCACGTTCACTAGCAAGATTTTCATAAAGTTCACGTGGTGTGTTACTGCCTTGTAATAATGGTCGGCGTTTATCTTTTTGTGTTCTTGCCATCTGTTTTTCAATGGTTGTTTCAAGATAGACAACGATTCCACGAGCGGATAATCTATTTCGTGTCTCTTTAGATAAGACTGAACCCCCACCAGTTGCAAGAACTACACCTTGTTTTTCAGTCAATTCGTTAATGACTTTTTCTTCTCTGGCACGGAATCCCTCTTCTCCTTCTAGGTCAAAAATCCATGCAATATCAGCCCCAGTACGTTTTTCAATCTCTTGATCTGAGTCAAAAAAATCCATGCCTAACTGTTGTGCAATTTGTCGGCCTATTGTGCTTTTTCCTGCCCCCATTGGGCCAATTAGAAAGATATTTCGCTTTTCTGCCATTGTTGTTTCATCATCTATTAATTTTGGTTAAAAATATACAACACAATGCCAACTTATTATGATTTATGAAATCATTCGTCTTATCACTGTGTAACTTTTCTTGGATCTCCGTCTAACGACAAAAATTTAGGTCGGTAATTATCTCAATAGATAGTACCTTTTGGCAATAGGTATTTATCAATACTTTTAGCTAATACCAGCTTGATGCAAATCATGAATGTTTAAAACGCCTACTAATTCACCTTTGCAATTAACGACCGGGGCGGCGGTTATATTATGATCATTAAATGATTTTAACACTTCGACTGCTTTCCAGTTTTCGGGAATGCAATGACCCGGACTAGTCATAACGCCCATAATACTATCTTGTAATGTACCATTTTTTAATAATAATCGACGTAAATCACCATCGGTAAATACCCCAATTATTTTATTATTATCTTGGCAGATTGCAACTAAACCAACACCTGTACGGCTTAATTCTAACATGGCATCCATAACGGTTGCATTTTGCGGTACTTTAGGAATTCGATCACCAGTTCGCATTACATCTTTGACATGATTGAGTAATTTAGCACCTAAACTACCTGCAGGGTGGGAGCGTGCAAAATCTTCCTCTTTAAAGCCTCGTGCTCGCATTACTGCAATTGCTAGCGCATCCCCTATTAATAATGTATTAGTTGAACTAGATGTTGGTGCAAGCCCCATGGGACAAGCTTCTTTCTCAATTGAAATATCAAGAATTGCTTGGGCTGATTTAGCGAGTGGCGAATCCAATCCTCCAGTGATAGCAATAACAGGTACCTGCATTTCAATAAGAATTGGTAAAATAAAATTGAATTCCTTAGCGCGACCTGAGTAAGAAATTAAAATGGCTACGTCGTTTTGAGTTATCATTCCTAAATCGCCATGTAAGGCTTCCGATGGATGCATAAAAAAAGCAGGGCTTCCTGTACTAGCTAACGAGGCGGCAATCTTTTTTCCTATATGTCCAGATTTTCCGATACCCGAAACAACGACTTTACCTTTGGTGGTTAAAATAAGCTGACATGCGTTAACAAAATCTCTGCCAAGTCGATTTGGTAATTTTTGTGCTTCGTGTATCTCTAATTCAAGAAGCTCTCGACCATATTGTAATAATTTATCCATTTAATTAGCCTATTGAATAAAATGAGTCATCTGTGAATTTATAATCAGGATGCAAGGTTGAAATGATTATAAAAACTGAATAGGTATTAGTTTAACAATTAATGTTTAAATATTCAAAAAAGTATGCATTTTAGCCTTAATATTTGCTAGTTACTTTTTAATAAGCTAAAAACCTAAGGCGACTTTAATTCCTAGTGTAATTAAAATGCCTCCTAGTAATTTATCAATTATAAATTGAATTTTAAAGTAACGTCGTTGTACACTTTATTCTTTGAAAAATAAAGACGATAAAAAGCCACCAAAAAACACCTTCAATCCAAATAATAAACGCAACGATTAGCTTATCAAGTGTTGATGATTCTGCATTAAGCACTTGAGTAAAGGTAGCTAAAAAAATAACGTTGCTTTAGGATTAAGTAAATTACATAAAAAACCTTGCATAAAGGCTGATTTTTTTGAAATTGGCTGCGTGAGTTGTGGCTTACCAATATAGGTGGTATTCAGATTTTGAGCGAGTAGTGCCTTTATGCCAAGCCATATTAAGTAAGTGGCACCCGCATAGCGTAAGGCGTTATAAAGTAGTGGAGTTGTGGTGATAAGTACTGCAATGCCCGCAATACAATAGCTCATATGAACTAAGATGGCGATGATGACGCCTAGGCAAGAGAGCAATGCCATCTTGTGGTTATAGCTTAAGCTATTTTTTAACACCAAAAAAATCAGGTCCAGGTGAGATCATACCTAAAAAGCTGACTGTAGAGACAAAAATTAATGTATCAAACGTCATTATTCATGCCTATTTAAATACTTGTGCCGAATTATTGAGCGTTGCGATATTAGATTTATTTTGTTCAATAAACTGTTTTTTATCAAAATTAGGTTCAGTTAAATAGTCAGTCAAAAATTTAGCGTTAGTTTTGACTTGGGCTCCATTTAAAATTAAACGAGGTAAGTCAATCTGATAAATAGTCTGCCCAGTGTTTTTTTGTAGATCTTGCGTATGTGCATTTGTTAATAAATAAAGTTTGCGTTCTGTTTCTGAAAGACGATTGATTGTTGGTGTGCCTGCTCCCATCATTAAATGATCTGGAAAAATATAAAATACAGTATCTTCTAATACACCTTCGTCTTTTAGATGTTGGATAAAAATTCCCAAATTATGATCTAGTGAAGCAGCAACGAAAGACATATTATCTGATTTTGGTGAAATAACCGATTTCATTCTTTCATCATCAAAACCATTTGGGGCATGAGTTGAAACAGTTGAAATAAATAAAGCAAAAGGTTTTTTTGTTTTGCGCATTTCAGTAATTTGTTTTTGCGCTACATCAAAAATGTCCTTGTCATACAGCCCAAAAGGTGCTAGTGGATATTGGTCGACATAGTTTTTTTCAGAAATGACTTGCATACCAAACAGTTCTGCTGTGTGACCAATACCAGCAAAATCAGGGCTAGCCATTACATAACGGGTTTGATAACCCGCTTGATTAAGAATATCGCCTAGGCTAACTAGATTGGTCTTTTCTGCGCGCATTAGTGGTGATGTTGTGTAGCCACCAATTAGAAAGGGCATACCGGTCATATAAGTGTACATTGATGCGGTAGTCCATGAGCTTCCTGGACTCATGGGCATATTAGCAAAAAAGGTATAATTTTGGCGAAGTTTTTGTAAATTAGGGGTAATATCCTCAAAATCGAAAAAGCCTTGTTCAAATGATTCTAAAGATAAAACAATAATATTTTTACCTTGATAGCTAACAAGCTGATCTTTATTGGTATAGTGAGTCATATTAAGTGATTGTAACGCCTGCTCAAATGGCTCACGAGGTGCGCTTGTAACTTGATAGATTTCGTATAAGCGACTGAATGGACCATTATGGTAACTGATGGATACTATTGCCACAAAGGCTAGTAACAGACGAAACACTAAATGACATTTACGTTTGCATAAATCTGCGAGTTTTGATAGCAAAAAAATAAGGGCAAAAAAGACAACGATAACTAAGACTGCTTGTAATTTAAAAATAAATAGCCCTTCGATTATGTCATTAATGTTTAAATTTACATAAAACTGATAATCAATAAAGCCACCACTAAAATAGATAGAAGTTAGCTCCATTACAATAAAGATTGTTAGTAAAATTATGCTTAACATTTGCCATTTTGTCTGTTTAAAGAGTGAGGCAAAAACAATTGTAATAATAAAAAGTGGCAAAACAATTAATGTCGATAGTGGCATAAGATTTGTTACTCAATATATTCAGAACTCAATTTTGCCTAAGTATATACTTAATGCATAAAAAAATAAAAATATCGGTTAATGTTATTTTATTCACAGGTTTATTTTCTTAATTTAATTTATAAAATAGTATTAAAAATAAGCGCCCTTATCACGATTTTGCTCGTTATAGCCAAAAAGTTATGAAAATGTCAGCAGGGCGATTTATTGATTAATGGGTTTATTTATTAACTGAATTGTTATATTAAAAGTGGATTACAACCCATTTCGATCATAATTTTATTGAGTTTTAATAATGGCAACCCAACTAATGAATTAATATCATCACCTTCAAGTTTATCAAACAGGGTGATGCCCAGTTCATCACATTTAAAACTACCAGCACATTGTAGTGGCTTCTCTTTGCTAATGTAGACATCAATTTCTGAATCAGTTAAATGCCGAAAAGTCACCTTAAATGGTTCGCAAATAGTAGTTTGTTGTTGTGTTTTGGTATTAATTACTGCCATACCAGTATAAAAATAGAAAGCTTTACCGCTGCTTTGTCGAAGCTGTTTACGGGCATTATCAATTGTATGCGGTTTGCAAACAATATTACCGTTTAACACACCAACTTGATCAGAGCCAATAATTAAACTATCAGCAAACTGCGTCGCTAATGATTGGGCTTTAAGTTTTGCTAGTCGAACCACCAATTGCTTAGCTGACTCACCTGCTAGGGGTGTTTCGTCACAAATTGGCGGTACACACTCAAAAGGGATAGCTAATTTTTCGAGCACTTTTTTACGGGATATAGATGTTGATGCTAATATGATTCTCATTTTAATTATCTCTTAAAATCCAAGCAAAAGGGTGTTCATTAAACCCGATATGACCATAACGATCAACTATGTGTTCTAACTAGATTTTTATAATTGGATTGATAAATAATATAGCTCATGTTGATCTCCATCATAAAATGAATAAAAAATAATTAAAGATTAAATTTAAAATGAGTATCATACTAGCTAGGTAAAATCTATTTTAGCTTCACTGAATATATAATTGAATCTTTAACAAAGTAAGGGGGAGTTATGTACAAAAAAATTCTAGTTCCTATCGATGTGCTTGAAGACCAATTAACCAAGAAAGTGATTCCACATGTAGAGTGCTTAGCCAAACTGTCCAATGCCCAAGTTATCTTTTTTCATACATTACCAGTTGCCTCAGCCATTGTGAATGTTTACTCATTTGGTTTTGACGAATTTAAGGATAAAGCTACAGTACAAACGGAAAAAGACTTGCATAAACTTATTGACTCGATTGATTTACCGCGTGAAAATGTATCCTTTTCTATTGCATTTGGTAATCCAAGGGATGAGATTCTCCGTTTAGCGGAAGAAATTCAACCCGATTTAATTATTCTAGGCTCACGTCGTCCTAATATCTCAACTCATCTTTTAGGATCTAATGCTTCTGGGGTGGTTCGTGGTGCTAAAACTTCGGTGTTAGTTGTTAGGTAGGATGATTAAGTTTTGTTGAAAAATTAAATAAAATTAGGTGAATATCCCAATGAATTCTTTTTAAATATTTAGAATTACAGGTTTCGGGTGTTATAAACTTCAGTGATCATTTCTATACGATGACAACACCCGAATTAAACCAGTTATACCACAGCCTTTAAAAACAATCTAAGGAGATATGTTTACATACCCAAGAGTAGCTTAAGTCATCGCTCGGTTTTAACATACTAGTTGTGAATTATTTAGGACATTGTAAAATCATGCCAAACATCTATGTTTAGCATACTAACATCGTATTAGTGCCCAGTACCCTCTAACGGCTATTTTGATATTCGGGTGGATTAGCTGTTTTCCAGCTCCGTCTATTAATGTTTTACAATAAAACAGCAGTGAATCTGTTTGTTGCGTTTAAAATCCAGCGAAAGGGTTTTATTATTAATTTCTTGATAGGTGAGCCCCAGATTCTGCATACCACTACTATCCATTTTAAAACTACGCTTATTGTTGGAGAAAATGATAGTATCATTAGGTCTTAACAGACGTTTTAAATCCGTCATCAATTTTAGATGATCACGCTGAACATCAAAGGTATTATTCATGCGTTTCGAGTTTGAAAATGTGGGCGGAAAGATAAACATTAAATTGAATTGAATTGTTCATCAGCTTAAGATAAATAGAGCAAAACAATCCGCCTGAATTAATCGATGTTTTTACTCGTTAAATTATTTTTTTTAAATTGCGAATCATTTCTTTAAATAGATATAAGTGACGAGCAGAGTAAATTTAACGTATCAACAAAATATACAATCAATATTATTATGGAAAATAGTCAATCTTTTGTTTATTAATGATTCGAACCGTTAACTCTGTGATAGCGATGATGAGTGCCGAGCGTATCATTTGTTGATAGCGATTTTGGTAAATGGAAGATTTTAAAGTATCGACAATACCTGATTGTTTTACTTTTTCGTGTTGCGATTCCCAGCTTGGTGGTAATACCATATCATGTAATAAGCTAATAGGACCTAAAATTTCATCATCTAAATAAGTGTATTGTTTGTCGTCTAGCTCTAGTTCGTCCAAAACAGCAATCAGTAGCTCTATATCTTCGTAATCCTCACGAGAAATAATACCCAACACATAAAGCAGTTTTAGGCACACTGAAGTATCATTAAGCGGTCCATTTTTACCCACCAATGAGGGAATAACAAATTTAATGGCGTGAGGCTCTTTTCGGAAGACTTTAAGAATCAATTTGTTGACATTATCATTAATCAATTTAATGGCAACTTTTAGCAAGCTGTGAATATCAGCTTGCTGGTTGAGTTTTTCTAATATTATATCTTCTTGTAATATCGATTCTGGCATTGAGAATTAGACAAATTGATGATCTTGCATTGCAGTATAAATTTCTTCAACCTTCATAACAATAGAATTATTAACATCAATACCAGAGATTTCACAAAAAGCTTGTTTAACGCCTTTTTCAGTAATGAGTTTTTCTAGTTTAACTGCTTGCTCATCATCATTATTACGATAGTTAAGCGCAGCAGCAACTCCAATTAGTAAGTTAGTATTTTTAACTTGATATTCAAAGGTGCCAAGTAATGGTTTTATTAAACGATCGTCTGCGCCTAATTTACGAATTGGCTGACGACCAACACGTGCAGTATCATCCTGTAAATAAGGATTTTCAAAGCGGGATAATATTTTTTCAATATATGCCATGTGTTTTTGCTCATCAAAATTGTAACGTTTGATAAGTACTAACCCGCTCTCTTCCATGGCTCCGCGTACAATTAAACGAATACGTTCGTCTAAAATTGCATTACGTATTGTGCCAATACCATTATAAAATCCTAAATAAGCAGTTATTGCGTGACCAGTATTAAGTGTAAATAACTTACGTTCCACAAAAGCCATTAAATTATCAACGGGTTGCATGCCTTTAATAATTGGAATAATACCTACAAATTGTGTTTCATCAACAATCCATTCCGAGAAAGTCTCAACAGTCACTTCTAGTATATCACCTGTTTTTGATGTTGCAGGTGGTACAATACGATCCACCGCAGAATCGACAAAACCGATATGGGCGTTTGTCCATTGCTGAAGTTCTTCTGGTAGCGCTTTAAAGATTTCTTGTTTAAATTGGCTGGTACCTCGTACCATGTTTTCACAAGCAATAATATTAAGTGGCTTACTGTTACCTCGATTATGTCTTGCAATAATTCCTTGGGCTATCGTTGGAGCAATACGCGCTAAAATTTGTGGACCAACGGCAGTGGTGAGTAAATCAACGCTGGCAATATAATCGATCACTTCATTAGAGGTGCTATTAATTCCATCAACATTTTTAACTATCTCAGTGGTAGATTGCTCGCCAACAACATTTACCTGATATTCATGACGAGTGGCGATGGCATCAATAATTTCCTGATTGACATCAGCAAATGTAACTTGTACACCAGCATCGGATAGTAATTTGCCGATAAAACCTCGTCCAATGTTACCTGCGCCAAAGTGTAGTGCTTGCATAATAATAATCCTTAACTTTATAATTTAATTTGAAATAATTCACTCTATTTCCCGTGTAAAGTGGGAAGTAGAAATAGGTTAACTTAGTATTGCTAAAACTTCCTCAATATTATTTGTCGTTGCTAATTTTGCAATAATAGTTTCATCATCTAATGCATTAGTCAGTTTTGCTATGACATCAAGATGTTCATTATTGTGAGCAGCAATACCAATCACAATTTTTGCTTTATCATCTTCTCCATCACCAAATTGAACCCCAACAGGGTATTGGCAAAATACGATACCAGTTTTAATAACATCGTCTTTTGATTCAATAGTGCCATGTGGAACGGCTATTGATTCTCCTAAATAAGTTGATGTTAATTTTTCACGCTCTAGCATTGCTTCAATGTAAGTTGGTGTGACATAACCATTATCAACCAATTTTTGCCCTGCAAAACGAATGGCTTCTTCTTTATTTCTAGCGGTTAACCCTAAAAAGATATTTTGTTGTGATAATTTAAATAGCGGAATAGTATCAGTCGTTTGATTGTTTTCTAATGTAGTTTCTATTGTGGCACTACTTGCTTGAGAACTTAAAAGATCCGCCACGAGTTGGCTATATAATTGACTATCTAAAAAGTTAGTTAATGAAATATGATGTGCATTTGGTGCATGTTGTTTTGCTCGATCAGTTAAATCTTTATGTGTGATAACAATATCAACATCATCAGGTAGATTATTAATCGCAACATTAGTGACAAAAATATCCAAATCAGCATCTTGAACTTTTTTACGTAATACACCTGCGCCCATAGCACTTGATCCCATTCCTGCATCACAAGCTACTATGATTTTTTTCACTTTAGCAAGATCAAGTGTACCATTTACAATTCCTTTTGATTCATTTTTCATTGCAGAAATATTCGATTTTGCCTCTTCAAGGCTTTTATCTGCTTCTTTGGTGGTTTTTAATAAAATAGCGGAAACGATAAAAGTAACCATTGTTGCTGCAATGACAGAAATAATTACGCCAAACATTGATGATTTTGGAGTGACCGCAAGAACGGCGATGATTGATCCTGGCGATGCTGGTGAACTTAAACCGGCACCAAATAGTGTTAAAGTAAATACTCCGGTCATTCCACCTAAAATCACTGCAATAATAAGGCGAGGGTTCATTAATACATATGGGAAATAAATTTCATGAATTCCCCCAAAGAAATGAATGATTGCTGCACCACTGGCTGAACTTTTTGCAGAACCTTTACCAAGCAACATATAAGCAAGTAATAAACCTAATCCAGGACCAGGATTTGCTTCGATTAAAAAGAAAATAGATTGAGAATGCTCTGCTGCTTGTTGAATACCTAATGGTGAGAATATACCGTGGTTAATTGCATTATTTAAGAAAAGAATCTTGGCAGGTTCAATAATAATTGAAGTTAAAGGTAGTAAGTTATGCTCAACTAGGAAATTAACAGCAAGAGTTAATTTACTTGATGCAACAACGACAGAAGGTCCAATTGCAAAAAAAGAAAGCAACGCAAGTAGCATGCCAATAATACCAGCTGAAAAATTATTGACTAACATTTCAAAGCCACTTTTGACTTTTCCGTCTATGGTTTTATCAAATTGTTTTATTACCCAGCCACCAAGTGGTCCGACTATCATAGCACCTAAGAACATCGGAATATCTGCACCAACAATGACCCCCATTGTCGTAATTGCACCGACAACGGCGCCTCGTTCACCGTGAACTAATTTACCGCCAGTATAACCAATCAACAGTGGTAATAAGTAAGTGATCATCGGGCTAACTAACTTGGCAATGGTTTCGTTTGGGTACCAGCCCGTTGGAATAAAAATAGCGGTAATAAATCCCCAAGCAATAAATGCGCCGATATTTGGCATGACCATATTACTTAAAAATCGTCCAAAATTTTGAACTTTTAATTTGATGTTTGAACTTGTCATAATATAAAACTTTCCTTATTGATTGTATAATCATCATGCTGTTATTGTAGAAGGATTTAGTTATTCAATTCATTAAAAAAAATTGATAAGTGTGATGAGTATCACATTGTTAAAATGGGTCTATTTTTTATTTTTGTGATTAAGATCACTCTTCTGGAAGGTGGTAAGAGAAAAATATACTAAAACGTATAGTTACCTGAAACTTTTTTACAAGATTGAATTTTATTATTAGTGATTACTGCTTATATATTATTTAGCAAATCAAACCCAGCTGAAATGGTTTAATTTTGTTGAATGTTTTATTTTGTCATAATTTTAATAAATTAACCGCCTTATGGCGGTTTGTGTTTATTGATGTTTTACAATAAAACAGCAGTGAATTTGTTTATTGCGTTTAAAATCAAGCGATAGCGTTTTATTGGTAATTTCTTGATAGGTTAACCCTAGGTTTTGCATACCGATACTATCCATTTTAAAACCACGCTTATTATTCGAAAAGATAATTGTTCCATTAGGGCGTAACAAGCGTTTTAAATCGGTCATCAATTTTAAGTGATCACGCTGAACATCAAAGGTATCGTTCATCCGTTTCGAGTTTGAAAATGTCGGCGGATCGATAAAAATTAAATCGAATTGCTCATCAGCTTGAGATAAATAGAGCAAACAATCCGCCTGAATTAATCGATGTTTTTTACCTGTTAAACCATTTTGTTTTAAATTACGATCTGCCCATTCCAAATAGGTGCGAGACATATCGATCGTGGTGGTTGATTTTGCTCCGCCAAGTCCAGCATAAACCGTTGCACTACCTGTATAGGCAAATAGGTTTAGAAAGTCTTTTCCTGCACTCATTTCACCAATCATTTTTCGTGCTAAGCGATGATCTAAAAACAATCCTGTATCTAAATAATCGGTCACATTAACCCAAAATGTGGTTTTGCGCTGATTAATCGGGTATTCATGGACTAAAAAATAGTCCTGTTTTTGTCCTAGTTTTTGGTATTGCTGTTTGCCTTTTTGCTTTTCTCTTGTTTTTAATACTAACTGATCGGCGGTAAGCTCAAGCACTGACATGGTGGCATTTATAGTATCAAAAAGCCGTTGGCGAGTTTTTTGTGGATCGATGTTTTTTGGCGCTGCGTATTCTTGCATCACTATTTTATCTTTATAACGATCGATAGCGACATTGTATTCAGGCAAATCTGCATCATAAAGCCGATAGCATTCTAGTTGTTCTTGGGTTGCCCACTTTTCTAATTTTTGCTTATTTTTGCGTAATCGGTTAGCAAAATCCACAGCTGGAATAGTGGAATTTGTGATTGCTTCTTCAGTATTACGCTTAGCAATGACATAATTTTTTTGTAGACAGTCGAGAGGGCCATTTTTTGCTTTGAATTGTCTTTCTGCTCTCATTTGTAAGCAATCTAACAATTGTGGCGCACCGCTAAATAATGATAAACGCCATCCACCAAAATTTTGTTTGATTTGTCGACCAAGTGCCGTATGCAAAGCAATAAGCGCAGGTTCACTTTCTAAGCGTTCTCCATAAGGTGGATTACTGATGATCATGCCTACTGTTTCAGTTGGCAATGGATTGGTCAGTTGAGTCACATCTTGCATCGAAAAAGTAATTAAATCCCCTACACCTGCTTGGAGGGCATTTTGTTTGGCTCGTTCAAGTACCGTCGCATTATTATCATAACCGATAAATGGTGTGTTTGTTTTAGATACGTTATGTTTTGCGGTGAAAAGCAATTTGTTCCACAATGTCGGGTTAAAGCCTTTCCAAGCAAAAAATCCCCACTGTTTACGATGTAAACCAGGAGGGATTTGTGATGCGATCATTGCCGCTTCAATTAGTAATGTACCTGAACCACACATCGGATCGAGCAATGGCTCAGTTATTTTCCAACCAGAACGCATAATAATAGCTGCCGCTAGGCTTTCTTTTAGTGGGGCTTTCCCTGTTTGCTCTCGATAACCACGCTCATGTAAACTATTACCACTTAGATCTAAAGATAGTGTGACACGGTTTTTATTTAAATAAGCATGAAGTCGAATATCGGGATCTTGTTTTGCTACATTAGGACGTTCATTAGTATGACGCAAAAAGTGATCAACAATCGCATCTTTGATCTTTAGCGCACCATATTGACTATTACGGATAAACTCGTTTACGCCAACAAAATTAATCACGAAAGAGTTATCAACAGCAAAAATATCTGGCCATTTAATATTAAACACACAAGAGTACAGATCCAAATCGCTATAGATGTCGAACTCGGCAATAGGTAGTAAAATGCGAGATGCCAAACGCGACCATAATAATGATTGATATAGCGTTTTTTCATCGGCATCAAAATAAACACCACCTTGCGCAATTTTACAATTAATTGCACCAATTTGTTCTAACTCTTTTTTTAATAACTCTTCAAGCCCACGAGATGTACTGGCAAATAGCGTTTTCATGCATAACTCACTTAACAATAAAATTGTTGGCATTATACCGACTAATTGCAATAGTGGGAAATAAAGGCTGAGATTAGTTAGATGAATATTGGGTTAGTTTATTAATAGTCAGAAAAGTTTGTTGTACTGTTTTAGGGGATAGTTACAGTTGGAGCCCCTCAACCTTGTTCGTGTGTGGTGCCAGAACACCCAATCAATATCTCTATCAAAAGAAAAATTATCAGGTTGAGGGACATAATCACTCATACGAGAATATAAATTCTCGCTTATTTAAGCTATTTTGTAAATAGTCAGTTTTTTTCCATTGAACAATAAAATCATTATTTAAAATATAATCTTTTGTTTTATCTTTATAATTTGCCTTATTTATTTTTTTTACTTTATTGATCACATCAGACCGAATATTTTTTTCCACATATGGACAAGATGCAAAATCAAAAAATAAAATAAAATAATGTGATGAGTTGAAAAGATCTTTATTATTTGTTAAATAATCTTTAGCCAAAGTAATTAACTTCGATTTTATTTCATCATAGACATTGTTATTTTTGATGTATAATAAAAAAGTAACCCATATAAAATAAAAATCATCTTCTGATGTAGTACCTATTAATCGTAGATAATATTGATCTAATCTATTTACATCTAGTTGATAATGGACAGGTAATAATGTTAATAAAACTAATAGATTAAGTATCTCAAGACCGTATAATTCACCTTTTGTGATAAGGAAAATATCAATAGCTTGCTTTATAAGGTCAAATATTTTTTTATAAATAACCTCTTTTATTGTTTCTTCTTTCCAAGTTGATATTGTTGTTAATAAAAATTCAACTTGTTTTGCAATTTTATCCGTTGTTCTTACCCTAATATCCATTGCATAAAAAAAGAATAAAACATCTAAATCAACTAAAATCCAATTTAAGTGATGTTCTTCTTTTTTATCTAATCCATTTATTTCATTTATAAGAACTGTAAATTGGTTTTCAATTGATTTAATAAGGTAATTAGAAATTGAGCTATACAAAACATTATTTTGAAAAATGACCATTTTAATTTTAGAAATAATTTGATTTGCTTTTCTGTCTGGATAATTTATTTTATGTATTTCTCCATTTTTTTCAGTTTTATAATTAAATAATTTATGAATAGTGTTTTTAATATTATTTTTAGTAATAGATATTTTTGTTGTAAATGGTCTAACAATATACTCTGTTTTAGCTTCATTCAGATGTAGCTTATATTTTACAAGTGCATCTGAAATTGCTAAATGAACTGCCTCTCCTACATTTAAGGATCTGTAAAAAATGAAATAATCATCAACGTACCTTCTTATTTCATAATCAATGCCATCTTCATATTTTGATTTTAATATTTTTACAATATCTATATCTATTTGTTGTAAAATTATTTCGGCAAATATTCTACAAACCTCTGGTCCAACGACTATACCATTAGTTTCTTTGTAGTTTGTATTTTGCATTAATGTATCAAAATGATGTTCAAATGAACCATTACTTCTATTCTTTGCTAGCCTTTTGTTTTTTGTCGCCCAACCAATGCTGTGTGTATATATATTAGGAAAACACTTAGATATATCAACTTGCATCATATGATTGAAACGTTTTTCTAATTTATGATATTCATAAGACTCGAAAAAACGATATAGAAAGGGATATTTAAGATACTTAAAATATGAACTAGCAGTTTTGGGGTCATCTTCATACATTTCAATACTATCAATTTTTTTTTGAGCCCCCATTTTGTTAACTTTTCCATAAAAGCTAGTGGCAATTTTAAATGGGTATCTAAGAGATTTATCAGACTTACTACAATAATATTCTATAATAGTTGCATATTTTTCATAAAAATCACACACATGTAATTGAGATAGTGGGTGAATAATAGATAAAACACGAGGGCTTTTATTTTCCCCCTCTAAAAACTTTATAGTTAAAAGGAATTAAGTTTTCACTAATTTTATTTTTTAAAGTTGAAACTGTCATATAATTACTTAAATTATTTTTAAGACAGTTATACATATTATAATTGTTGTACCATAAAGGAAGTTCATAAGGTAATACATCAGTTAGAAGTGTGCGATATTTATCTGATAAATCAATTTTTATGATGTTAGGCATTTTTCCATATCCTTACTATTTGTTGTACTTTTTTTCTTGTAAAAGTAGACTTTTTTTTATTTTTTACAAAACCATAGAAAGATTTTTTCTTCAATTCATTTTGTTGTGCAACGGTCAATCCAAACCTTTTTGAATTAATCATTTTTATATAAAAGCCATCAATTTTTTTTAATAATTCAAAATCATCGGTTACATGACAATAACTATATGCAATCCCTCCTAAAAGAGTACCATTTTCGTGTTTTTTTATAATTCGGATCGAGGATAAATAATTAATTCTTTGCTTTAATAGATTGAAATTTTTATTTGTTTTGTAATCATTAAAGGACAAGGCAATTTTACTTTTTATTCTAGATAATTTTGAGTTAGAAATACAAAGATTAACTGTATTTCCTTTTTTTTCTTTATATTTTGTCGAAAAGTTATATCCCAAGTAGTCAAAACAACAATTTCTTGATGGCGCAATTGCATATTTATCAGATTTTTTATTAATGTTTAACCCTATCTGATCTAATTCATTTATAATGTAGCCTTCTATTGTTGATTCTTTACCACACTCAACTATTATAAAATAATCATCAACATACCTTCTGAAATATATAACACCATCTTGGTGTTTTAACCCTTTATCAATTTTTTCTAAAAAAAGTTCAGTCAAAGTAGGAGAAATAGATAATCCTCTAGGTAAGCCCGAAATTTTTTGTTTTTTACATATATCATGAATTGAATTTAAAAGTTGAAGACAATTAGGTGCTAAAAGCATATCAGATTCTAATCTACTTAAAATTTTTGAAAAATTAATGGATTCATAACATTTTTCAATATCAAGTCGAATTATTTTAAAATCTTCATTGTCGGTTAATAAGCTTTTTATTTGTAGGATTAATTTTTGCCTATCAGATTGTTTTACCTTATATATTCGTCTTAAATATTTATCCAATAGTTTGATAGATAATGTATCTTCGATAGAGGAAGCTTGAAATGTTTTTTTTATTTTTATGTATATGTTCTTTAAATGGTGCAATAGAATATTTGTTAGAATTAATCTTTCTTTCTAATTCTATTAAACACTTTTCGTGTTCTGAATTATTATTCCAAAGAGACCATTTCCATACATCTCGCTTACTGATAATTTTTGATATAGCTTCAATATTAAAAGATTGTTTTAACATTATATTCCTCGCCAAAAAAGTGGACAAAAGTCACCTCTATGATATAAAAAAAATCATAGGAGACAAATATCATGGTCAAAAAATTTAGTATCGAATTCAAACAACAATCAGTGGATTATGCGTTATCTAATGCACACCTTTCTATCAGCGAACTTGCCAACCATCTAGGTGTGGGTAAATCAACCCTAGGTAAATAGATTAGGCAACTTTCCCCAAATAAAACCAGCCGTCGAGAGTTAACAACTGAGCAACAGCGGATTATGGCATTAGAAAAAGAGATTAAAGAACTGAAAATGGCCAATGATATACTAAAAAAGGCGCATGTGTACTTCATCAACAATCCAAGTCGGTGAAGTACGCTTATATGAAAAATCATTTAACCTGCTATCCCGTTACTAGGATATGCTCATTACTTGGTGTCAGTTCATCAGGTTATTATGCTTGATTAAAATATTAAAACAAATAATTATCACATTTAATCCAGCCAAACTTACTCCACGGTAACCGACTTTGCTAAATTACGAGGCTGATCGACATCGGTTCCTTTGATCAAAGCAACATGATACGCAAGTAGTTGTGTAGGTACTGTGTAATATATTGGTGCAGTAAGTTCTTCAATATGGGGAAGATTGATAATATGCATAGTATCATCACTAACAAAACCTGCATCTTCTTGAGCAAAAACATACAGTTGACCACCACGCGCTCGAACTTCTTCTATATTAGATTTTAATTTTTCTAGCATTTCGTTGGTTGGTGCCATAACAATCACTGGCATATCAGCATCAATTAATGCAAGTGGACCATGTTTGAGTTCACCAGCAGCATAGGCTTCAGCGTGAATATAAGATATTTCTTTGAGCTTTAGCGAAGCTTCCATAGCGATTGGATACTCATCACCTCGACCTAAGAATAGCGCATGATGTTTATCCACAAAATGACTAGCTAGTTTTTTTATTTGAGGTTCTGCTGTGAGCACTTGTTCAATGCGGTTTGGTAGGACTTGTAGTGCATGCACAATAGCCTGCTCAGTACTTTCAGCCATATTATTTATGCGTCCTAATTTAGCAACTAGTAGCAATAAAACCGTTAATTGTGTGGTAAAGGCTTTAGTTGACGCAACACCGATTTCAACCCCCGCCTTGGTTAATAGAACTAAATCTGCTTCGCGCACGAGTGTTGAGGCTGCCACATTACAGATAGCAAGGGTGCTTAGGTAATTATTTTCTTTGGCTAATCGCAATGCAGCGAGTGTGTCAGCCGTTTCACCAGATTGTGAAAGGGTGATAAATAAGCTATTTTTGCGACGAGCTGGATTTCGATAACGGAATTCTGATGCAATCTCGACATCACAAGGAATTCCTGCTAAAGCTTCAAACCAATAACGTGCAACCATACCTGCATTATAAGCAGTACCACAGGCAACAATTTGAACATGCTCAACCTGTTTAAGGATGGCTTTGGCTTCATCACCAAGTTCGGACAAATCAACTTTACCATGTACCATGCGGCCTTCAAGCGTATTTTTTATTGCATTAGGTTGTTCGTAGATCTCTTTTTGCATGTAATGGCTGTAGCCTGCTTTACTACCCGCATCATACTTTGCATCAGATTCTAAACATGGTCTTGCTACTTTTTGATGATTTTTGTCTAAGATTGTTACTTTTCGGTGAGTGATAAGTGCGATATCACCTTCTTCCAAATAGATGAATTGGCGAGTGACGGGTAATAGTGCTAATTGATCGGATGCGATAAAGTTCTCTCCTACGCCACAACCTATAACTAAAGGACTGCCTGAACGTGCCGCAACCAGTATATCTGGATTGCGAGTGTCCATAATGACTGTACCGTAAGCCCCTCGTAGTTGTGGAATAGCTTTTTGTACAGCGTCAAATAAGGAACAATCTTCTGTTGATATAATGTTATGAATTAAGTGGGCAATAACTTCAGTATCCGTTTCTGAACGAAATTGATAACCTTTGGCGATCAGCTTTTCACGTAGTGGTTCAAAATTTTCGATAATTCCATTATGCACAACGGCAATAAAACCAGATACATGTGGATGAGCATTGTGTTCAGCTGGTTCACCATGAGTTGCCCAGCGAGTATGAGCAATTCCTATAGATCCTTCTAGTGGATGCTGTTCAATGGCATCTTTAAGTGCTTGTACTTTGCCAACACGACGAACGCGTTGTAATTCACCTTGTGGTGAAATAATTGCCAGTCCTGCCGAGTCATAACCACGATATTCTAATCGTTTTAAACCTTCTAATAATATTTCAGCAACATCACGTTTGGCGATAGCACCTACAATTCCACACATATCTTATTCCTCGTTAGTTAGCTTTGTTGGTCGTTTCCAACCAGCAAGTTGTTTTTGTTTTACTCGGCTTACGACCAATTCGTTCTCATTCACATTATTGGTAACCGTTGTCCCTGCTGCAATAGTTGCCCCTTTACCCACTTTTACAGGTGCAATTAATTGCGTATCAGAACCGACAAACACATCATCTTCAATAATAGTTTTAAATTTATTTGCACCGTCATAATTACAGGTGATGGTGCCTGCACCTATGTTGACGTTACTACCAATTTCGCTATCGCCAAGATAGCTTAAGTGTCCGGCTTTGCTTGCTTGGCCTAGATGTGCTTTTTTTAATTCAACAAAGTTGCCAACATGGGCTTGTTCATCAAGCTGTGAACCAGGTCGTAGACGGGCGAAAGGTCCGATAGTGCACTGTTTAGCGATAGTTGAATCTTCAATAATGCTATACGCACTGATTGTTGAATTGTCATCAATTGAGCAATTTTTTAAGACACAGCCTGCACCAATAAATACGTTATTGCCTAGTTTGACATTTCCTTCAATAATTACATTACAATCAATCGTAACATCTTTACCATGCGATAGTGTGCCTCGTAAGTCAAAGCGATTTGGATCAAGCAGTGTTACACCAGCTAGTAATAAATTTTGAGCTTGCAGATGTTGATATTGTCTTTCTAACATTGCCAATTGTAGGCGATTATTAACACCTTCAACTTCAAATTGTTGAACTGGGTGCGAGGTTAAGATTTTATAACCATCTTGGTAAGCAAAAGCAATAATATCGGTTAAGTAGAACTCTTTTTGCGCATTATTATTGGTTAAACGTAATAACCAACTTTTCAATAATTTTCCGTTAACTAGCATTATGCCAGTGTTAATTTCATTGATTTTTTGTTGTTCTGGTGTAGCATCTTTTTGTTCAATAATAGCAACAACTTTGCCATTTTTGCGTTCTATTCGACCATAACCTGTTGGATCTTCAAGAATAACAGTTAATAAAGCGATACCTTGCTGGGGTTTACTGGCAATTAAAGTTTGTAGTGTTTGAACCGATATAAGGGGAGTGTCGCCATATAAAATTAAGATATCTTCGTCATCTTGAATGTAAGGGATAGCTTGTTGCACAGCATGACCAGTACCTAGTTGTTCAGCTTGATATACCAGTTGCACATGTTGCTCTTTAAGCGCATCTTTAAGCTGTTGTTTGCCATGTCCATAAACAATATTGATGCGATTTGTATTAAGTTGTTGAACTGTATCAATCACATGTTGTAACATCGGCTTGGCGCCAATTTTATGTAAAACTTTAGGTAGGTTGGAATGCATCCGTGTGCCTTTTCCTGCCGCCAAAATAATTGCACTTAGCTTTGGTGGTGAAATTGCCATAATTGGTTCCGATTTGATTGAATTAGTGTAACACTATAATCAAAATTTTTAATGAAATCATCCCCAATCTTTTAATTTTTATCATAAAAAAAGTAAAATTGATATTTACCCAAGAGTTTAACAAAAGAGGCAGCAAGTTATGAATTCCGTTATAAAAGTTTTATTACTCTATACCACACATGAAAAACAGACATTTAAGATTATGCAACGTATAAAAACACGACTTAATGGTCGATGTGATTGTGATGTTATTGAACTGTTACCTGATACTAAAATCGATTTGACGCAATACCAAGCAGCCTTATTGGGAAGTTCGATTCGTTATGGATTTTATAGCAAAGTGATGAAAGTATTTATCGATAAGAATTATCAGCAGTTAAATAGTATGAAGTCTGGATTTTTTGGGGTAAATATGGTTGCGAGGAAACCCAATAAAAATACACCAGAAACAAATTTATATACCAAAAAGTTTTTAGCTAAAATAGCATGGAAACCAGCTTTTACTGCTGTTTTTGCTGGCGCGCTTTATTATCCTCAATATAATTGGTTTGATCGCAATATGATCCGCTTTATTATGTTGTTAGGGAAAGGTGACACTGATGTAACAAAACCGGTTATTGAATATACAAATTGGGCAAAGGTAGATGAATTTGCTGAACAGTTTTATACTTAAACGTATAGTTACCGGAAACTTTTTTACAAATAAATTGATATTTTTCTAAAGATATCAAGTGTTCAACTTCTTTTAAAGAAACTTTGTGATATAGATCAACATTTCGGCTAAAAAGGTGTACAATACTGCGCCTATAGAATCTGTCTCCTAATTGGAATTTTAATTGTGATTGAAAATTTAAGAAATATTGCCATTATTGCTCACGTTGACCATGGTAAAACAACATTGGTTGATAAGTTATTAAAACAGTCAGGTACGCTAGATAATCTACGGGGTGACGATAACGAACGCATCATGGACTCTAATGCGCTCGAAAAAGAGCGTGGTATTACCATTTTAGCTAAAAATACCGCTATTGATTGGAATGGTTACCGAATTAATATCGTTGATACCCCAGGACATGCTGATTTTGGCGGTGAAGTTGAACGTGTTATGTCTATGGTTGATTCTGTATTATTGCTCGTTGATGCAATGGATGGACCAATGCCTCAAACACGTTTTGTAACGCAAAAAGCATTTGCTTATGGTTTAAAACCGATTGTGGTTATCAATAAAGTAGACCGACCAGGAGCTCGCCCTGATTGGGTGGTTGACCAAGTGTTTGATCTGTTTGTTAATTTAGGAGCTACTGATGAACAGCTAGATTTCCCTATTGTTTATGCTTCTGCATTAATGGGTATTGCGGGCTTAGATCATGAAAATATGGCTGAAGATATGACGCCACTATTTGAAGCGATTGTTAAACATGTTGAACCACCAAAAGTGGATTTAGATGGTCCATTCCAAATGCAAATTTCTCAACTTGATTATAATAATTATGTTGGCGTTATTGGTATTGGTCGTATTAAACGTGGTCGTGTTAAACCAAATCAACAAGTGACTATAGTTGATAGTGAAGGTAACAAACGTACAGGTAAAGTAGGGCAAGTGCTAGGTCATTTAGGGCTGCAACGTTATGAAGCTGAAGTTGCCGAAGCTGGTGATATTATTGCATTAACTGGTCTTGGTGAACTCGGTATCTCTGACACGATTTGTGATAACAGTTGCGTTGAAGCTCTGCCGGCATTAACTGTTGATGAACCAACAGTAACGATGTTCTTTAATGTTAATAGCTCACCATTTGCTGGTAAAGAAGGTAAATATGTAACATCTCGACAAATTCTTGAGCGTTTAAATAAAGAGCTTGTACATAATGTTGCGTTGCGCGTTGAAGAAACTCCAGATCCAGATGCTTTTAGAGTATCGGGTCGTGGTGAATTGCATTTATCAGTACTAATTGAAAATATGCGCCGTGAAGGTTATGAGTTAGGTGTTTCTCGCCCTAAGGTTATTTTTAGAGAAATTGACGGTAAAAAACAAGAACCATTTGAACAAGTTACGCTTGATATTGAAGAACAGCATCAAGGTTCAGTAATGGAAGCCCTTGGTTTACGTAAAGGTGATCTAACAAACATGTTACCAGATGGTAAAGGTCGCGTACGTTTAGATTATGTAATTCCAAGCCGTGGACTTATCGGTTTCAGAACTGAATTTATGACTATGACTTCAGGTACAGGTTTACTTTATTCTACATTTAGTCATTATGATGATATTCGCCCAGGCGAAATTGGTCAGCGTAATAATGGCGTAATGATTTCTAACGGTACAGGTAAAGCATTGGCTTATGCGTTATATGGTTTACAAGATCGTGGTAAGTTATTCCTAGGTCATGGTGCTGAAGTATATGAAGGGCAAATCATTGGTATACATACTCGTTCAAACGATTTAACTGTTAACTGTTTAACGGGTAAAAAATTGACTAATATGCGAGCATCAGGTACCGACGAAGCAACAACACTTTCACCACCAATTAAAATGTCATTGGAACAAGCGTTAGAGTTTATCGACGATGATGAATTAGTGGAAGTAACACCGTTATCTATTCGTCTTCGTAAACGTCATTTGACGGAAAATGACCGAAAACGTGCATTTAGAAGTGGTAACAAAGACTAATTAATATTAGTTCTATCGTAATATGAAAACCTCGTTATTTAGCGAGGTTTTTTTTGGCTTTTACTCTAGCAATGGCATCGGCGATAGACTGTTTTCGGTCGATCGATGTGCTAGTTTTGTTTGCCATCGGTGTGACACGAGGAAACAAAATTGTTGGTGGCACTAATTGATTATGGTTTATTCGCTGTTGCTTTTTCTCAGTTAGCGCTAACTCTTCTGATTCACTTAATACAGTGCCTAAAGTGCTTAATGTAATACAGTCTGTTGGACAGGTATTAATACAATTACTGCACGAGGTACATAACTGTGGCAAAATTGTGTGCAACACTTGCTTACTGCCGACAATGGCATCAGTTGGGCAAACACGAATGCATTTGCCACAGCCAATACAGTTTTCTTCATCAATAAATGCTTTATATTGTTCTTGGGTTTGCATAATTACTTCTTGCATTAACTTAAACCTACAATATTACCATCTTTGTCAATATCGATTTGTCTATAAGCAGGATTAGTACCTAGCCCTGGCATGGTCATCACATTACCAGCATAAACACGAATAAAACCAGCACCGGCAGATATAGCTAAATGACTGATATCGACATCAAAATCGGTAGGAACATTTTTTAAGTTTGCATCAGCACTAATTGACATTGGCGTTTTAGCAATACAAAGTGGCAAATGATCCAGTTTTAATTCTTCGATCTCTTTGATGTTTTCCAGTGCAGTGTCTGATAAATTAGCCGTGTTAGCACCATATTTTTTTACCATAGTTTGAATCTTATCTGCGAGTGGCATATTATCAGGATAAGGCAATTTGACTTCACTCGGTATATCACATGCCTTAATAACATGTTTTGCTAATTTTTCAGCGCCTTTACCGCCTTGAGTGAAGACTTCACTAACTTCACAGGCAAATGCACCATGTTCAATCGCATATTTTTGTAAAAACGCTAATTCTTCTTCACTGTCATGTGGAAAGCGATTAATAGCGACAATTACTTGTAATCCATAGCTTTTGGCATTGTTGATATGCCATGCTAAATTGGCAGCACCAATTTCAAGTAATTCAACGTTAGATTCTGAAATTTCTTTTGGAATTGCTTGCCCAGGTTTAATATTATATTTACCACTGTTAGATTTTAAACTACGAACTGTTGCAACAAGCACTACACATGAAGCTTTAATGCCAGCTTGGCGATATTTGATATTAAAGAATTTTTCCATGCCCATATCTGAACCAAAGCCCGCTTCAGTCACAACATAATCAGCAAGTTGTAACGCAATACGATCAGCAATGACAGATGAGTTACCATGAGCGATATTAGCAAAAGGTCCAGCATGAATAAGTACAGGTGTGTTTTCAACAGTTTGCATCAGGTTTGGATTAATTGCATTTTTAAGTAACACAGTCATGGCGCCAGCAACTTCAAGTTGTTCTGCGGTAATGGCTTCGCCTTGCGTATTATAAGCAAGAATAATACGACCAATACGAGCACGCATATCATGTAAATCTGAAGCTAAGGCTAAAATTGCCATGAGTTCTGATGCTGCGGTAATTTCAAATCCATCTTGGCGTGTAACACCATTAACGCCACCACCAACACCGACAGTTATTTTACGAAGCGCACGATCGTTATGATCTATCACTCGCTTCCACACAATGCGATTTACATCAATGTTTAAACGCGGTAAGCCTGTTTGTGCAGTAAATTCATAACCTAAACGTTCTTCATGATAAAGCCTTGAATCTAAAGCAGCAGAAGCTAAATCATGTGCGGCAGTAATGGCATGAATGTCACCTGTTAAGTGTAGATTTAATGTTTCCATTGGCAAAACCTCGGCTTTACCACCGCCAGCAGCACCACCTTTAACACCAAATACAGGACCTAAACTTGGTTGACGGATACAAGCGATTGCTGACTTACCAATATAATTTAAGCCCTCACTTAGCCCGATAGTATTAACTGTTTTACCCTCACCAAGTGGCGTCGGCGTGATAGCAGTAACTAATACCAATTTACCGTTAGGTTTGTTTGGTTTGGTTTTAAGAATGGATAGATCAACTTTTGCCACATGCTTGCCGTAAGGCAGGACAAATTCTTCTGGAATGTTGCATTGTTTAGCTATTTCGGTAATTGGATGTAATGGCATATTAATTCTCATCTAACAGTAATTTGGGTTATCAGTATAAATAATTTGATTTGCCGAATAAAGCGACAATTTTATCTTTATCGTTTTTCGGCACAATTCGCAATTATCTTGTTATAATTACTAAATCTATTCAATCAACATATATTTCATTAAAGGATAATAATTAAATGAATTGGTTTTCTGAGTATTCTCTTTTTTTAGCTGAAACAGCAACAGTTGTTATTGCAATTTTAGCTGTGCTTGTTTTTATATTAAGCCAACGCCGTAAATCAGCAACGGTGGCAGGGCGGTTATCGGTTAAAGATATTAGCCAAGAATATGAACAAGTTAAAGACGACATGTTAATGTCAAGCATGGACGAGTTAGAAGCTAAGCTGTTTATGAAAGATCTTAAAAAACAGAAAAAAAATGAGAGAAAGCAAGCGAAATTAGCAGCTAAACAAAAAAAGAAACAAGCTAAAAATCAAGAAAAATCTGCCGAACAAACTTCGTCAGATTCAGATAATGTAGCGAAACCAGTAGAAAGTAATACAAACCAACAAGTTAAACCTAAATTATTTGTATTATCTTTCAATGGCAGCATGAACGCACACGAAGTTGAAGAATTACGCCAAGAGATCACTGCTGTATTAGCTGTTATTAAGCCTGAAGATAAAGTTGTCATTAAGCTTGAAAGCCCAGGTGGCGTGGTTCACGGTTATGGTCTTGCTGCATCGCAATTATTACGGTTTAGACAGCGTGATATACCTTTCACTGTAGTGGTTGATAAAGTTGCGGCAAGTGGGGGATATATGATGGCTTGTACCGCTAACAAAATTGTGGCAGCACCATTTGCAATTGTGGGTTCAATTGGTGTGGTTGCGCAGATCCCTAATTTTAACCGCTTACTCAAAAAACATGATGTAGATATTGAATTACAAACGGCAGGTGCGTATAAGCGTACATTGACGATGTTTGGTGAAAATACCGAAGAAGGACGTCAAAAATTCAAACAAGAATTAGAAGAAACTCATCTTTTATTTAAAGACTTTGTTAAAGAGTATCGCCCAAATGTTGATATCGAACAAGTTGCAACAGGCGAACACTGGTTTGCAACTCAAGCTAAAAATAAAGGCTTAGTTGACGAAATCAGTACGAGTGATGACTTTATTTTATCTCACTTAGAAACACATAAAATTATCTCAGTCTGCTATCAACGTAGGCAAAAGCTATCGGAAAGAATTTCGAAGAACGTGATGAAAAGTGTAGAAAGATTGTTTTTCAGACAAGAAAACGGGCTGTAATAGCCCTTTTTTATTTAGCAAATACTTATATCCTCTTAGACCTAAAATTCAAAAATCATAAATTAAGCTCACTTTTAACGTAAAAGTTTATCAGCAACTGATTAATTTTTAACGATAGCATTAATTGTCAAAACTGAATATCCATTATTCTAAATAGGTTTAATATATAAACAATCCATAAAAATTAATGGGTAAACTCTTTCCTTTAATTACATTTCTTTATGTTTCTCCTTGAGGACAATTAATATGTTTCAATGGCTTTCAAATTGGGTTTTAGATGGGCTTAAACACTCCCCAGAAATTCTATTATTTTTATCGTTAAGTTTAGGATATTTAATTGGTGGCATTCGAATGGGTAAATTCCAACTCGGTGGTGTTGCCGGTTCGTTACTTGTCGCTGTTGCTTTAAGTGTTTTTGGCGTTACTATTGATGCTGGGGTTAAGTCGATTCTCTTTGCACTATTTATTTATGCTGTGGGTTATGAAAGTGGTCCTCAGTTTTTCCGTTCACTAGGCGTGAAAACATTACGCGAAATATTCTTAGCATTATTTATTGCTGTCGCAAGCTTTGTGACTGTTGTAATTTTAGCTAAAATATTCAATTTAGACAAAGGCCTTGCTGCTGGTTTAGCAGCAGGAGGATTGACCCAATCTGCCATTATGGGCACAGCCTCTGATGCATTAAGCCAGCTTGGATTAAGTGCTGAAGAATTAAGTAAAATGCAAGCTAATGTCACTATTGGTTATGCAGTCACTTATATATTTGGTTCACTAGGTGCCATTATAGTGTGTGTCAATATTCTACCAAAAATAATGGGTAGAGATATTGGCGATGATGCAATTAAAGCACAAGCAGAACAGCTTCATGGTTCGCTCTTATTGGGCAATGATCAAAATTTAGCTTTATCTGATATTAGTGGTCGTTTGTATCGTATTACCAATAAAATCAACCAAACTGTTTCCCATATTGAACAAACTGTAAATGGTATCAGTATTGAACGTATTAAACGTGGCAATAAAATAATAGAAGCAACCCCTGAAACAGTATTAAAGTCAAAAGATATCATTCTGGTTGTGGGTCATCGTGACGCTATGATTAAAGCACAAGATCTACTTGGTAGCGAAGTAAATTCAGCATCAGGTATGGATGTAGTGATGAACAAACTAGATGTTGAAATGCGTAATAGCCGTTATGTGGATCAAAATCTTACTCAAGTACTTCAATCTGACGAAGTTATGAAATTAAAACATGGAATATACCTTTTGGCTATTCATCGTGATGGACAATCCCTTCCTCTTACTAACGATATTAATTTAAAACTTGGTGATGTTATTACTATTTATGGTGCTGATGGTGATCTTCGTCGTGTTGTAGATAAAATTGGTGCTCCAATCACTAAAAGTGAAAAAACTGACTGGATATTTCATGGTTTAGGGCTTGTTGTTGGTCTTATTATTGGTTTAATCGTTATACGTGTTAGCGATATTCCTATTACATTAGGAGCTGGCGGCGGTGCGCTTTTATCGGGATTATTATTCGGCTGGTATCGCTCTGTTCATCAAACTATCGGTAACATACCAACTGGTGCTGTGCAACTTTTAAAAGATTTTGGCTTGGCTGGTTTTGTGGCGGTTGTTGGTTTAAGTTCTGGCCTTCAAGCGATTAATACTATTAAAGAACAAGGTTTATCTCTATTTTTAATTGGTGTTGTTGTTACTTTATTGCCAATGTTACTTGCCATTTATTTTGGTAAATATGTATTAGGCTATAAAAATGTAGCGGTGTTTGCCGGTGCTTTAGCGGGTTCGCGTAGCGCTAATCCTGCTTTTGGTGAAGTGCTAAATAAAGCTGGTAACTCAACACCAACCAACTCTTTTGCCATTACTTATGCTTTAGCTAATGTTTTCCTAACTTTATTAGGACCATTAGTTGTTGCTTTTGTTTAATTGATCCATCAAATTAAGGATACAAATGTATGAAAAACAAAACAGAATACAGTCAATATGCTAATTTAAGTCCTTTTGAATTAAAAGATAACTTAATTAAACTGGCACAAAGTCATACTGATCGAGTAATGTTAAATGCAGGTAGAGGTAATCCCAACTTTCTTGCTACTTGGCCTCGTCAAGCTTTTTTCCAATTAGGTGTATTTGCAACCCAAGAATCCGAAATGTCATTTTCATATTTAAATGAAGGTATCGGTGGCATGCCAATTAAAGCAGGACTAACCGGACGCTTTGAACATTTTATTTGCCAAAATTACAACACTCCTGGTGTTGCCTTTTTAGGTAAGGCATTTTCTTATATTCGTGATCAACTAGGGCTTGACGAAAACGCCTTTTTACAAGAAATGGTAGAAGGTATTTTAGGATGTAATTATCCAGTACCAGATAGAATGCTACATTTTAGTGAAGATGTGGTTAAAGCATATGTTTTACAACAAATGGGTGCTCAATATCTGGATCGTAATGATATAGATTTATTTGCTGTTGAAGGTGGCACAGCTGCCATGGCTTATATTTTTAACTCAATGAAAGAAAATGGATTAATCCAAAAAGGTGACAAAATTGCCATTGGCGCACCTATATTCACGCCTTATCTCGAAATTCCTGAACTTAACGATTACCAATTAGTTGAGGTATTAATTAATTCTGATCCTAACTCAAATTGGCAGTATCCTGAGTCAGAATTGCGTAAATTAGAAGATCCAGCAATTAAAGCCTTTTTTGTTGTTAATCCTTCAAATCCACCATCAGTTAAAATTGATGACAAAAGTTTAAAAATCATTGCTGAGATTGTTAAAAAACGTCCTGAATTGATCATTTTGACTGATGATGTTTATGGAACATTTGCCGATGATTTCCAATCTTTATTTGCAATTTGCCCTCAAAATACTATTTTAGTTTATTCATTCTCTAAGTATTTTGGTGCTACAGGTTGGCGTTTAGGTGTTATTGCAACAGCACATGATAATGTAATAGATAAAGCCATTAAAGCGTTACCAAGCAAAACCAAACAGATCTTAAATAAACGATATAGCTCAATTGTTACTGACCCTGAAAATCTAAAATTTATAGACCGCTTAGTAGCCGATAGTCGTGCGGTTGCATTAAACCATACTGCTGGACTATCAACACCACAGCAAGTACAAATGGTATTATTTGCATTATGTGAAATGATGGATAGCGATCAAAGCTATAAAACAGCATTAAAATCGCTAATTCGACGCCGCGCAGCATCACTTTATCAACATTTAGGTCTTAAACATCAAACCGATGAAAACAGTGTAGATTATTACACTCTAGTGGATCTTGAACATATTTGCCGAGAATTATATGACGATAAATTTGCTAAATGGATCCTAAAAAATAAAAATCCATCTGAAATGTTATTCAGAATTGCTGATGAAGCAGGTGTTGTACTACTACCGGGTAAGGGATTTGCTGTAGAACATCCTTCTGCTCGAGCATCGTTAGCAAACTTAAATGAATATCAATATGCCGCAATTGGATTATCAATGAGTAAATTAGCAGAAGAATATTATGCTGAATATAAAGCGAAGAATTAATAGTTAAATATTTAAATCAATAAACTTAATTAATACCCTAGCTAGTCTAGGGTTTTATTCAACCAAAATGTTGTAAATTTTCTACTACTGATGTATCCAAAAGTAACAGTATTACGACAATCTATCTTTTGAGAAAATATAAAATCAATATACTACCTGAGTTATGTAAAACGAAAAATAGACCTATCTTTATAACGTTAAAAGGTTAATATAACCATTTATACGTCGTCAAAATATGCTGACAAATAAGCGAGCATAACACGTCAAAAAAGCGTGTTGGAAGTGTTAGGTATTTTGTCAAGAATAAAATATAGCTGATTTGTCAAAACCGAAATAAAGTCAAATATTATCATTCAACTACTTTGATCGTTTTTGATAAGTTAACACTAAACTTCTATCTTTAATTTATATATAATGTTGGCTCAATAACTTAGATTGTAGATATCAATTTCGGAGCCTTTCATGCAGCAGTTTCGTCCTATCCGTCGTGCTTTACTTAGTGTGTCCGACAAAACCGGTATTTTAGAATTTGCAAAAGCCTTATCAGAACGTAATGTGGAACTCCTTTCGACTGGGGGGACAGCAAAATTATTAATGGAAAACCAAATACCTGTTATTGAAGTATCAAATTACACTGGTTTTCCTGAAATGATGAACGGGCGAGTTAAAACTTTACATCCTAAAATTCATGGGGCAATTTTAGGGCGACGGGGTATTGATGATGATATTATGCAACAACACCAAATTGCACCGATTGATATGGTTGTTGTTAATCTTTACCCCTTCGCGCAGACTGTCGCTAAACCAGATTGTACGTTAGATGATGCGGTTGAAAACATTGACATTGGTGGCCCGACAATGGTTCGATCTGCTGCCAAAAATCATAAAGATGTTGCCATTGTAGTTGATTGTAGTGATTATGAAAATATCATCAATATGATGGATAGTAACCAAAACTCCCTTTCATTTAAATATCGTTTTAACCTTGCAATTAAAGCCTTTGAACACACGGCTAAATATGATGGTATGATTGCCAACTATTTTGGGCGATTAGTGCCACCTTACATGGGTGAAACCAATCAACCATCGGGCGAGTTTCCTCGAACTTTAAATCTACAATTCATTAAAAAACAGAATATGCGTTACGGTGAAAACGCGCATCAGCAAGCGGCTTTTTATGTTGAGCAAGATGTCAAAGAAGCCTCGATTGCAACAGCAAACCAATTGCAAGGTAAAGCCCTTTCTTATAACAATATTGCTGATACCGACGCTGCGCTTGAATGTGTAAAATCATTTGATGAGCCAGCGTGTGTGATTGTAAAACATGCTAATCCTTGTGGCGTAGCGGTTAGTGATAATATTTTACATGCTTATGAAAAAGCCTTTAAAACTGATCCAACTTCAGCTTTTGGTGGCATTATAGCCTTTAATCGACAGCTTGATGTAGATACCGCAAAAGCCATTGTTGATAAACAATTTGTAGAAGTAATTATTGCCCCATCAGTTAGCCAAGAAGCTTTAGCCATTACTCAAGCTAAAAAAAATGTGCGTGTACTTGAATGTGGTGAGTGGTCAACACCAGCATCAGTAAGTTTAGATTTTAAACGTGTCAATGGCGGTTTATTAGTCCAAGATCGCGATCTAGGCATGATATCGCCAAATGAATTAACAGTAGTAACCAAACGTAAACCAACTGCTCAAGAGCTTTCAGATGCGCTATTTTGTTGGAAAGTGGCAAAATTTGTTAAGTCAAATGCCATTGTCTATGCAAAAGATAATATGACAATTGGTATTGGAGCAGGGCAGATGAGTCGTGTTTACTCTGCTAAGATAGCCGGAATTAAAGCTAAAGATGAAAATTTAAACGTTGCAGGATCAGTTGTTGCTTCAGATGCGTTTTTCCCATTTAGAGATGGCGTCGATGCCGCTGCAGCCGCAGGTGTGACTTGTGTGATTCAACCCGGTGGCTCCATTCGAGATGATGAAGTGATCCAAGCCGCAAATGAGCACAATATCTCGATGATCTTTACTAAAATGCGTCATTTTAGGCATTAATTATGTGATCACTTTGTTAGCTTTTTAAAAATTAGTTATCTATATATATCTTTATATTATGAAAGGCATCTTAAAAGGATCTTTTATGAAAGTATTAGTAATTGGTAATGGTGGGCGTGAACATGCACTTGCTTGGAAAGCAGCACAATCTCCATTGGTTTCTAAAGTTTTTGTTGCCCCCGGCAATGCTGGTACTGCACTGGAACCAAGTTTAGAAAATATTAATATCAAAGTCACCGATGTGAGTGGACTGCTTAATTTTGCCCAGCAACAGCAAGTGGATTTGACCATTGTTGGTCCTGAAGCACCACTGGTTATTGGCATTGTTGATAGCTTCCAAAAAGCAGGATTGAAAATCTTCGGTCCAACAAAATCGGCCGCTCAACTTGAAGGCTCAAAAGCTTTTACTAAAGATTTTTTAGCACGTCATAAAATTCCAACAGCTGAATATCAAAACTTTACTGAAGTGGAACCAGCAATTGCTTATATCCGTGAAAAGGGCGCACCGATCGTGATTAAAGCCGATGGACTTGCGGCTGGTAAAGGCGTTATTGTTGCCATGACACTAAAAGAGGCCGAAGACGCCGTTCGTGATATGTTAGCTGGAAATGCCTTTGGTGATGCAGGTCACCGAGTAGTGATTGAAGAGTTTCTCGAGGGTGAAGAATCTAGCTTTATTGTCATGGTGGATGGTAAACATGTAGAGCCAATGGCAACTAGCCAAGATCATAAACGTGTTGGCGATGGCGATACAGGTTTAAACACGGGTGGCATGGGCGCGTATTCGCCAGCTCCTGTTGTAACTGATGCGGTTTTTGCAAAGGTAATGGATGAAATCATTTATCCAACGGTCAATGGTATGGCGCAAGAAGGCAACGTCTATGTCGGCTTTTTATATGCTGGCTTAATGATTGACAAAAACGGCAATCCCAAAGTTATTGAATTCAACTGCCGATTTGGCGATCCTGAAACACAGCCGATAATGATGCGAATGCAATCAGATTTGGTCAAACTTTGCTTAGCGGCGGTAGAAGGCAAATTAGATACGGTCAAATCAAAATGGGATCCAAGATCCGCATTAGGTGTAGTACTAGCTGCAGGCGGTTACCCGGGTGAATATCATACCCAAGATATAATTCTTGGACTACCGGCAGAATCAACCGAAGATTGCAAAATTTTCCATGCAGGTACTAGTTTAGAAAAAGGGCTAGTCTACACCAATGGGGGACGAGTATTATGTGTAACCGCACTTGGCAACACAGTACTTGAAGCTCAACAACGTGCTTATCAGCAAGCCAAAGACATCTATTGGCATGGTTGTTTTTATCGCCATGATATTGGCTACCGTGCAATTGAGCGGGAACAAAACAAATAGCGGTGATGGGTGTTTTTTTTTAAAAAAACACCCAATAAAAACTATAATAAAATCAATGCTTTTCCTGAATTATTTTTTATCAAAATAGTTTTTTTTTGTTAGTGCATAGAGTGGGTTGAGTGCGGTGGTTTCGGACGTTTGGGCTTTGGGTGAATAAAATAGCCACAGTGAACACGTTCGTGTTAGGGAATTAAAGCGAATTCCCTTTGCAATCCCGCGCTTTGGCTACAGAATGTGGCCTTTGGGCGCTACTCGTATCATCCTGATACTTGCCTCTACGAGGCCATCTTCGCTGTGCTCAGGTGTTTAAATTTGTTCCAAACAAATTTGTCTGACGCCGGAACAAGACAGATAACATAACCTTAAGTGGCTTTTATGAGTCACTTTTTTATAAAAAACACTACAAAAACCCCAAAAAATCGGTCAGGAAATGAATTGATTTTATTAAAGTTTTTTGCCAGTTTTTTCCAAAAAAATAAACTACATTGACATCGATGTTAATATAACTGGCAGCATATTTATAATTATAAAAAGTCCAAAAGCGCCATTAAATTATAAAAACCATAACCCCTGACAAAATAAGCAACAGGCGGTGATAAAATTGCAATATAGGATGTAGCTACGGTGATTATTATTGATAAAATAAGAAAATCACATACGTCTTCATAATATTGATTTAATGAGAAAAATATCATTAATACAGAAACAATTAACAAAACAAAAATTAAAATAATATGTTCATGTATTAATTCAAAGCAACTATTTGCTGAGTAATCAAACAAACTTGCTCCTAACAACCCTGGTAGTATAATTAAACTCCAATGCACTATTTTTAATGCTGATGTTAGGGATTTTTCCATTTTTTTATTTCCTTATTTTTAACTGTTATTATTTTACTATAACTCAGATACTGAAATATTATTTTAAAATTAAGCTAATAATCCATTGATTTTTGCTTATAAAATAGAATGTTGATGTTAACTTATACCACTCTATGTTATGCTAGCGCTAATATTAGTCACAGGATATTCCTTTTATGATAAAAGATCCATTTTTTGACCGCGAAGCCGAGAAGTATGATTCCCCAATTGCCAGTCGAGAGCTTATTTTAGATTACCTTAAACAAGAAGCAAAGCCTGCCAGTTTAGAAAAAATTGCTCAAGCTGTTGATATTAAAAATGAAGAGCAAAAAGTGGCATTGCATCGTCGTTTGCGCGCAATGGAGCGTGATGGACAAGTAGTTTTTACACGCCGTAAATGTTATGCCTTGCCTGAAAAATTTGATATGGTTAAAGGCAGTGTGATTGCGCATCGTGATGGATTTGGTTTTTTACGCGTTGAAGGAAGTACTGAAGATTATTTCATATCACCAGAGCAAATGAAAAAAGTTTTACAAGGCGATATAATCTTAGCTCAGCCAATGGGAACTAAAAAATATCGCGGAAAAATGGAAGCTCGTGTTGTGCGAATTTTAGAGCCACGCAATAATCAAATTGTTGGGCGGTATTTTATTGAGCAAGGTGTTGGTTTTGTTGTCCCTGATGATAGCCGTTTAAACTTTGATATTTTAATTGCGGGTAAACCTAGCCGCACGGTTCGTATGGGAACGGTGGTGGTGGTTGAGTTACAACAACGCCCTGAACGCCGTCAAAAAGCTGTTGGCATTATAAAAGAAGTGCTCGGTGAAATAATGGGGACTAATTTGGCGATTGATATTGCTCTGCGGAATCACGAAATTCCTTATGAATTGCCAAAGGCTGTTGAAAAAGAGGTAAGCAAATTCACCGAACAAGTTCCAGAAAGCGCTAAAAAAGGGCGAAGAGATTTGCGACAATTACCTTTGGTAACAATTGATGGTGAAGATGCCCGTGATTTTGATGATGCGGTTTATTGCCAAAAAAATCGTGGTGGTGGCTATCGGTTATGGGTGGCTATTGCAGATGTGAGTTATTATGTTAGACCAGGTAAGGCGTTAGATAAAGAAGCTTGTTTACGAGGTACATCGGTTTACTTTCCTTCACGAGTTGTACCAATGCTTCCAGAAGCATTATCTAATGGGCTTTGTTCGTTAAATCCGCAAGTTGATCGCTTATGTTTAGTTTGCGAAATGACCGTCTCTAATAGAGGGCGTTTAACGGGGTTTGAGTTTTATGAAGCGGTAATGAACTCGCATGCTCGGTTAACGTATACTAAAGTGGCTAAGATTTTAGATGGTGATGAAGAACTTCGTGAATATTATCATGAATTAGTCCCTCATCTTGAAAATCTTTATGGACTTTATAACGTGCTTGATAAAGCACGGGTTATTCGTGGTGCGATAGGATTTGAATCAGAAGAGCCGAAATTTGTTTTTAATGCCGATAAACGTATTGAAAGTATTGAACTGGCACAGCGAAATGTGGCACATAAAATTATTGAAGAGTGTATGATTTTAGCCAATGTTTCAGCGGCAAAATTAGTGATTGGTGCCCAAGTGCCATCATTATTCCGCGTACATGACAGACCCGATGAAGATCGAATGAGTAACTTGCGCAGTGTATTAAGTGAACTTGGTTTATCACTTGGTGGTGGTGCAAGTCCTAAACCTAAAGATATTGCCGAATTAATGAAAGTGGTTGAAACACGCCCTGATCATGATATGTTGCAAACCGTGATTTTACGCTCTATGAAACAAGCTATTTATGACCCAGAAAATCGAGGACATTTTGGTTTGGCACTTGAGGAGTATGCACATTTTACTTCGCCAATTCGCCGTTACCCTGATTTGCTTTTGCATCGTGCTATCAAATGGATTTTAGCTGATGAAAAACATAAAACCAGTAAAACAGGGGGGTATCGTTATGATACAAATGAAATGCTTTACTTTGGTGAACACTGTTCAATGACCGAACGGCGAGCTGATGAGGCCGTACGTGATGTCGTGGATTGGCTTAAGTGTGATTACATGCAAGATCATGTAGGTGAAGTATTTAACGGCTCTATTTCAAGCGTGGTTAATTTTGGTTTCTTTGTGAGGTTGGACGATCTATTTATCGATGGTTTAGTGCATGTGTCATCGCTTGAAAATGATTACTATTTTTTTGATGCCTCGCACAATCGCCTAGTTGGTGAAAATACACGTTTTACTTATCGTTTAGGCGATAAAGTGCAAGTGAAAGTCGATAATGTTAATCCAGAAGAACGTAAAATTGATTTTTCATTGGTTGGCAGTAATAATAAGCCAAAACGTCAGGGTAAAACGGCAAAAGATAAGTCCAAACAAGTAAAAAACGATCAAATTGCCGATTTACCAATAAAACGAAAAGGCAAAAAATCAACCAGTAAAAAAAGTAGTGCGAGACCAAGTACTAAATCAAGTACACAAAAAAAGGTAAAATCAAGCGCTAAATCAAACATGAAAGCAAGTGCTAAAGTCGAAGTGAAAACCAAAAGTAAAAAACGTAGTAAATCTAAATCAACGAATAAAACTAAATAGTTAATAAAATAAAAGAGTAACAAATAAATGAGTGAAACAGTTTATGGCCTACACGCCATTGAAGCATTATTAGCACGTTCGCCAGAAAGAATTATTGAAGTATTTATTATTAAAGGGCGTGAAGATAAACGCCTTCTTGCTGTTGTGCGTCAATTAGAGCAACTTGGTTTGCCAGTTAAAGTTGCTAATCGCCAATGGTTAGATGAAAAATCTAAAAATGGTGTACATCAAGGTATTTTAGCCATGGTTACGCCGAATCGAGGTTATCAAGAAAATGATATACCTTTGCTCATGGAACAACAGCCAAATCCAGTTATTTTAATTTTAGATGGTGTAACTGATCCGCATAATTTAGGTGCCTGTATAAGAACTGCTGATGCTGCTGGTGTCGATTTTATTATTGTACCAAAGGATCGTTCTGCACCGCTCAATTCAACGGCACAAAAAGTTGCTTGTGGCGCAGCTGAAAGCGTGCCCGTAGTTAGGGTGACCAATTTAGCCCGTACAATGCGAATGCTGCAAGATGAGTACCAAGTTTGGATTGTGGGCACCGCTGGAGAAGCGGATAGAGCGCTTTATCAAACAAACTTTTATAAAACATCAACACAGACCGCACTTGCATTGGTAATGGGTGCTGAAGGTGAAGGTATGCGTCGTTTAACCAAAGAACACTGTGATGAATTGGTGAGCATTCCAATGGCAGGTATTGTGTCATCACTAAATGTATCAGTTGCAACTGGTGTTTGTTTATTTGAAATTGTTCGGCAAAAATCAGCTATCAGAACCTAATTTAGATGGTTATAACCGTATTGGCTACCTAACTATTTAAGTTTCATACGAAATCAATAGATTAGTTGAACTTCAATACGGTTAATTAAAACAATCGTAAAAATATATTAGCAAACATCTTTTTTATTAGCATGAATTTTTCATTTGTCTTTAAAAAATTAAGTAAACAAGTGAGTATAATTTTGTCAAAAAGTTTCAGGTAACCCTACGTTTCAGTAAAAAATATTGTTTTTTTTATTATATAAATAGACTTTATTCAATTTTTGCCATTTTTATTGGCAAAAATACCAACTATGTAAGCAAATTTATCTCACTTATACTTAATTTATGAAGTATAAGTGAGTAAGTTTATGCGAACAAGAACCATTGAAGTATTTAAAAAATTTATTTCAATCGACTATCCAGTTACTGTCGAAATGTTGTCAGAAGAATTTCAGATTAGTGTGCGAACTATTCGTAATGAAATTCAGGAAATTAATCAGTTTTTAACACAAAAACAGTTACCTTTAATTTCAACAGTACGTAACAAAGGTTTTGTCATAAATGCGTCTCAAGATCAAAAGTTATTAATCTATAAAGCATTATTGGGTGTACCTGTTTCTTCTGTTTTAAGTAAAGATGAACGTCAGTTTGATTTGTTATTGTCCATTGCTTTTTCTGCTTCTCCTACTATTTTAAGCCATAAAGAAAATGTTTATTTTGTATCGAAAAGTGTTTTAGATGATGATATTCGTAAAATCAAGGCTCGATTAAAGAAATATGACATTGAGTTAATTAGCCAACCGAAGCAAGGTATGCAGTTCATTGGTGTAGAGCGTTCTATTCGTTTAATGATGTATGAAGCTATTAATCAGTATGCGGGTAATTTAGAACTAAATAAACCTTTACATGAATTAAGTTTAATACAACAGCAATTGTTTAATTATATTCCTCAATCACTTTTTCATAAATTATTGCAATTAGCTCATCAAACTATTAATCGAATTCATGATGAAATTTATGTTCAACAACTTGTGATTTTTACTGCTATTTGGGTTGTTAGAAACCAACAACATCATCATCTCACCATGATAAGAACTGATTTTAATAATAATGATTTGGGCGAAATAGCTAAGTTTATTCATTTAACTTGTCAACAGATTGCTTTGCAGGTTAGCAGGCAAGAGCAACAATACATCATTTATATGTTAGAAGCGTTCAATACCAAGGATATTAATAATTATGTCGAATGGTTAAATGCCCAGTTATTAGCTATAAAACTAGTTAATTATGTGGAAGATAAAACACAAATTCCATTTTCGACCAAACAAGAGCAATTATACGAGAATCTATGCAAACACTTAGCTGGGCTTATCGCTAGAGTAAATAACAATATCCACATTATCAATCCATTGCTCGATAGCGTTAAACAAAACTACAGCGAAATTCACGCCGTTATTACCACTTTTATGCACGATTTTGAAACAACGCTGAGTCATAAAATTTCAGATGATGAGATCGCATTTTTAACTATCCATTTTTCGACTTTTGCTAGCGCAATTAATCAAGATCGTAGTTACTATTTTAAAGCTGTAGTGTTATGTGATCATGGTATTGCGACTTCTAATTTACTTGCTCAGACGCTCAAGGAATTTTTCAGTATCGATATCTTGGCAATTTTGGATCGTAATGATTTGGTTTTGTTGGATCAACTTGATTTTGATTTAATATTTTCTACATTTCCATTACAGCACTCAGGTCATCCTGTATTGGTATTAGAGCCTATTTTGAAAGAAAAAAATCATCCTATTATTACGGATTTTTTATATAAACATCGAGCTAACCAACGCATTGTAAATCATTTAACTGATGCAACCGATCTGTTTTATTCACTTGTCGATTTAATTAAAAAAAGTGGCGGTATTGTGTCTGCTCCTATCTATAACCAACTAGAAAAGTGTTTAGCGTTCAATAATCTTAAGATCAATAAAAGGAAAATTCAGCCTATGTTGAAAGATATTCTTACTGATGATGACATCATATTGCAGCAAGATAGTTCAGATTGGCGACAAGCGATCAAAATTGCTGCTGAGCCGTTATTAAAAAAACAATTTATTTTACCTTCCTATATTGAAGCCATGATTAGCTCCGTTGAACAATATGGTCCATATATAGTAATAGGCAAGAATTTAGCTTTGGCTCACGCTCGACCTGAAGACGGCGTAAATCAATTAGGGGTTAGTGTGGTAACCATGCGTCATGCTGTTGATTTTGGTAATTGTGAAATGGGTCCGGTAAAAATTATATTTTGTTTGGCAGCTATCGATTCGTTTTCTCATCTCAATATTATGCGCAGTTTGATTGAGTTGATTAATGATGAAAAAAAACTTGAACGCTTAACAATGTGCCATTCGATACAGCAATTTAAGACAATTTTATTTAATGATCCCGAGTCGGATTGACCATTAAACCTGTAGGAGGATAGAACATGAGTAATTTAACCATTTTATTTGTTTGTGGCGCAGGGTTAGGTAGTAGTTTTGCAGCACAAATGGCGACCGAAGATGTACTAAAAGCCAAAGGTATTGAGGCTAAGTTAGATCATACCGATATTTCATCTGCCGCGGCAATGAACGCCGATATTATCATTACGGCTGAAAATTTCCGGCCTCAGTTTGCTAAATTCAATATTAGCGAACAAACCTCAATTGTCTATCTCAAAAATATTGTATCGAAAGCTGAAATTGATGAAAAGTTAAGCCCAGTATTGCAACAAAAAGGACTGCTTTAAATTCACAAATAGGAGAATACCATGGATGTGATTAACTTTATTATCGATAATATTTTAACTCAAGCTTCGATAACGATCAGCTTAATTGCTATGTTTGGGTTGATTTTGCAACGTAAATCAGTAGGACAAATTATTTCAGGAAGCCTTAAAACATTATTGGGCTTTCAAGTGCTTAATGCAGGGTCAAGTATCATTGTGGGCAGTTTGACTTATTTTGGTCATATTTTTACTGCTGGTTTTAATATGCAAGGGATTCTTCCATCTATTGAAGCAATCAATGGGCAAGCAATGAATCAATTAGGATTAGGCCGTGATATTGCCCTTACTTTTTTGATGATTTTTATTTTTAATATTTTAATTGCTCGTTTTACGCGTTGGAAATATATCTTTTTAACTGGTCAGGCAATTCTTTGGATGGCAACCATGACCACCGTATTTGGCAGTTTTGCAGGACTTTCAGGGATTATGTTAATTGTTGTTGGCGGTCTTATTGGTGCACTTTTTGCGGTATTTATGCCCGCTATTGCACAACCGATTATTCGTAAAGTAACGGGCTCTAATGATATAGCACTTGGGCATTTTTGTACAATTGGTTATTTGTTTGAAGCAGGGGTTGCCTATGTGGTCGGCGAACGAGGTGAAAACAAACATTCAATTGAAGATATGAAATTGCCTAAATCATTTGAATTTTTGCAAGATACTTATTTATCGGTCATGGTGGTAATGATACCACTTTATATTATTACCGTTCTTTTTGCTGGTGAAGAGTATGCTTCAACATTGTCTGGTGACCAAAATTATGTGATGTATGCCTTTACGCAAGCGATTATTTTTGTAGTAGGCATCTATGTGTTATTAGCTGGCGTTAGGTTATTGCTCGGCGAAATTGTGCCCGCATTTAGAGGCATTGCGATGAAGGTTGTTCCTAATGCCATACCAGCGCTTGATTGCCCTGTGTTCTTCCCTTATAGCCCTAATGCGGTAATTTTAGGGTTTATTACCACGTCAATTGGTACGGTGATTGCGATGTTAACCTTGCCAGTTTTTGGATTAGCCATGATTTTACCTGGTATGCTAACTAACTTTTTTGCAGGTGGTACTGCAGGCATATTTGGCAATGCAGTAGGAGGTCGTCGTGGAGCACTTATTGGTGGCATTGCGCATGGATTCTTTATTACTTTGTTACCGGCGTTGCTTGTGACTATTTTTAAACAAATGGGCTTTATTAATGCAACAGCAACCGATGTTGATACGGTGACTGTAGCGTTACTTTATGCATGGATTTTAAGTCCAGTATTAAAGCACTTTTAATTTAGGAGCGTAATATGTTCAACTTTTTTAAAAAAAAGCAGCCTAAAGTACTATCAACCCAAAAGTCAGAAGTAAAAAACAGTCTGTCATCAGAGCAAATCGAACAAAATATTAACCAGCTATTACAACAAATTGACCAAACTGATGATGCGGTAATTTTAGCCGCATTATGTGAAAAAGCTGGACTGCTATATTGTCAATTAGATCGTACCGATTTTGCAATTGAATATTTAGAAAAGAGTTTACAACATAAAAAATCAATTGGAGAGGGTTATAAAGCATTGATGAATTTGTACAACCATAAACGTGCCGATGCCGCACAAAATGGTTCAATAGACGATATTGATTTTTGGATGAATAAAATGGACTCAATGCGCAATATCGCCAAACAAGTTACAGTTCAACGAGATTAAAGGAAATTATTATGTATACCACACTAAAAGATGTCACATTATTAGCTCAAAAACTCAATTTTACCGTGGGCGCGTTCAACACGCATAATTTAGAAATGTTGCCCGATATGCTACGAGCAGCGAAAGAAGTTGGTGCACCAATTATTATACAAACTAGTGTCGATACTGCACGTTATATTGGTTTTAAAGTACTAGTTAATGCGGTAAAAGCCATCGCTGATGAAGAAATTGTTGATGCTGTGTTACATTTAGATCATGCTAAAAGTTTTGATGATATTAAAGAAGCGATCGATAGTGGCTTTACCTCGGTGATGTTTGATGGTTCATCCTTACCATTTAAAGAAAATATTTTAAAAACGCGTGCGGTAGTTGAGTATGCATATGCGCGCGGTGTGTCGGTCGAAGGCGAGTTGGGTACAATAGGTGGAACTGAAGAGGGTATTGATGTTGATCCTAATGATCGAATCTATACAAAACCAAATGATGCTTTAGAGTTTGTCAAAGCAACAGGTATTGATGCCTTGGCTGTTGCCATTGGTACTAATCATGGGCAGTTTAAATCAAAAACAGAGGTGAATATTCCACTTTTAAAAGAAATTAATGCCATTGTTGATATTCCTCTTGTGATTCATGGTGGTACTGGCGTCAAAGAAGAAGATTACCCTGAGTTGATTAATAATGGTATTCGTAAATTTAATGTAGGCACTGAATTATTAGTAAATTGGACCCAAGTTGCCAAAGATAAGTTTGCTGATACCGAAGTGAATAAATCGTTACGGCACAATGTTATTCCGGTTAATCAAGCTGTTAAGGAAATTGTCAAACATAAAATGAGTTTGTTTCTTAACGTTAATAGTCGTATTAACTAAGGTATGTAAGCATGCAGAAATATTTAATTTTACTGGCAGGCTGTCCATGTACGGGAAAAACCTATCTAGTTAATCAATTGCAACAGCAATTTAAAGATAGCTTTGTTATAACTCCCGATAAAGCTAAAATTTTATATGCTGAGTCAATCGGTTTTAACTGTAAGGCTGAAAAAGAAGCGTTAGAACACAAAGTTTGGCAGTTTTATTATGGTGTTTTACAACTGTATATGGATGCAGGTAAAAGAGTGATTATTTCTGAATACCCATTTAGTGATAAACAAAAAAAGCAACTGAGTGAATTTGCTGAGCAATATCACTATCAAGTGATAACCATTCGCTTAATTGCTGATTTTGATGTGATATGGCAACGTCGTTATCAGCGTGATCGTTCACCTGAGCGCCATTTATGCCATATTATGCAACATTATCATTATGGCGATAGGTTAGAAAATCGAAATCTTGCTGATGATTTAATTACTAAGGAGCAATTTTATCAAGTCTGCCAAATGAGAAAGTATGATCAATTTGTTTTAGGTAAATTGATCGAAGTTGATGTAACGGACTTTACTAAAGTGGATTACTCAGAATTATTAAATGAGTTGAAGCAAATGGTTAAGTTATAAATAGTGCTATTATCAAAATGAAAATGCCGACTAAATTTGCCGGCATTGTTATTTTAAGTACTAGCTTTTTATTAGGTCAATATCAATGCCTAATCCTTTGGCAATTCCAGTTCCATAGTCAGGATGCACTTTATAGAAGTGTTTGAGCTGTCTGATTTGAATGTCTCGATTCACGTTTTTCATTGAGCCAACGATATTATCAATAAGCAGTTGTTTTTGATCAGGCTGCATTAAATTAAATAATGCGCGAGGTTGTGAGTAATAGTCGTCATCAACACGATGATCATGCCTGTCCATTGTGCCAGCCGGTACATGCATTGGTGGTTCGGCATATTGTGGTTGTTGTTTTGGTGCGCTATTGACGCTATTAGGCTCATAATTAGGCGCATTATCTGGGCTATAAAAGCGCATTGCGCCATCACGTTGATAATTATGAACAGGGCATTTTGGGGCATTGATTGGTAGTTGTTGATAATTGGTTCCTATACGATAACGATGTGCATCGGCATAAGCAAAGATTCGACCTTGAAGCATTTTATCTGGTGATAAACCTGTTCCAGGAATTACATTACTTGGTTCAAATGCTGCTTGTTCAACTTCAGCAAAATAATTTTCTGGATTACGATTCAGTTCCATTACGCCGACTTCAATTAGTGGATATTGTTTTTGTGACCAAACTTTAGTGACATCAAATGGGTTTTCAGGATGGTTGTTAGCTTGTTCTTCTGTCATTACTTGTATGTAAAGTCGCCATTTTGGATAATCTCCTCTCTCAATGGCTTTGAACAAATCTTCTTGTGCTGAATCTGGATTAGTTCCATCCATTTCTGCTGCTTTTTTAGGATGAATGTTTTTTATTCCTTGCTCAGTTCTGAAATGCCATTTAACCCAAGTGCGAACGCCATCTTTATTGATTAAGCTATAAGTATGGCTACCATAGCCGTGCATATGGCGGTAACCATCAGGGATTCCGCGATCAGAAAATAAAATAGTGACTTGATGAAGTGATTCTGGTGATAAAGACCAAAAATCCCACATCATTTGTGGATCTTTTAAGTTGGTTTTGGGATCACGTTTTTGAGTGTGAATAAAGTCAGGAAACTTTAATGCATCACGTATAAAAAATACAGGTGTATTATTGCCTACTATATCCCAGTTGCCTTCGTCAGTGTAAAATTTTACCGAAAATCCACGCGGGTCGCGGGCGGTGTCTGATGAGCCACGTTCTCCACCAACTGTTGAAAACCTTGCAAAAAGAGGGGTTTGTTTACCTATCTTAGCAAATATACTGGCGTGAGTATATTGAGTGATATCATTTGTTACCGTAAAGGTACCGTGTGCGCCAGAGCCTTTGGCGTGTACACGTCTTTCAGGAATATTTTCACGGTTAAAATGGGCTAGTTTTTCAATGAGTTGATAATCATCAAGCAATACTGGACCTCGGGTACCAGCAGTTCGAGAGTTTTGATTATCGGCTATTGGAGCACCGTTATTGGTGGTTAGAACTTTTTTTTCTGACATTGCAACACTCCTTTCTAGTATATTAAAAGCGCTTTTTTAAATTAAAATAATCAATTAATTTTTGAATTTAAAATTACTAAAACATATATATGGGACGGTAGTGCATAGTAAAAAGCTGGATATTGGGGGTTTTCAATACGTTAAAATATATTTAAACTCACAACATCTAATTTATATCTATAAATTTGTGTATTTCTAAATTTAAGGTTCTCAATGGAATAATACACTAAATCATTTATTTTTTGATAATTATGAAAATTTTGACAATTTTCTAAATTGTTATCAATAAATTCAAGCGTAAATAATTTCGGGCAATCGAATATCCCAAGGTTTGTTCTCAATATGTTGGACTTTTTGGCAAGCAAAAGCAAGCCCAATTGGTAAAATTTGTTGGTTTTGATAATTTGCTAGTAATCGGTCATAAAATCCTCCACCCATGCCCATACGATAACCTCGTTGATCAAAAGCAACTAGCGGTGTAAAAACAATGTCGAGTTGATGGTAAAGAAGTACATTTAATACATTTAACTTTGGTTCTAATATACCAAATTTATTTTTTATAAGTTGAGTTTGGCTAGTATATTTTAAGAAGAGTAAATGTTTAGATGAAAAAGGGTGAATAATAGGTAAATAGACAGATTTATTTTGTTGCCATAAATAGTTAATTATAGGTTGGGTTTCGACTTCGCCATCAAATGATAAAAATATGGCAATATTTTTTGCTTTGTTAATCGCTTGGTGACAGGCAATTTTTTGATATATAGCGCGTTGTGCAATGTCTCGTTCACTGGAAGATAATTGTTGCCGTTTTTGACGAATGATTTGCCTTATATTCATCAGTTTTCACTGTTGTTTAAAAGTAAAAAAGACGCTCCAAGATGTCGTTAGGGTTGTAACCCTTGAACCCAAGGTTCAAGGTGAACATTGTGTTTTAATTTTTAGGTTTCCTTACAAGTAAGGCATACACACCAATTAAAAGTCACTCCGTTCTAAAGTTTAGAATATCGGCTCAGGGGACTAACCCATATGGCGATCATCTCAGAGTCGTATGCTATAATACAAAATTTGACAGATCATACAATACCATTTGTATTAAATTTACAATTTAAATAGCTAATTGCTAGGATTGAGAGCAGAATCAAGCAATTGTTGTAACATTTTTAGTCGATCGCCAAATTCATTACTTTTTTCCTTTTCTTTTGTTAGTTCATAAGAAATATTTAGAGCCGCGGTCATGATAAGTTGATCACTGCCAATTTGTGGAGACTTTTCTCGTAAATTTGTTAAGCGTGCATCTAAATCTTTTGCGGCACTATTAAGTGCGTCAACTTCATCAACAGGACAATTAAATTTTAATGTTCGTCCAAAAATCTGAATAGTGACAGCTTGAGTTTCCATATTTAACCTATTGATTCATAAAATTATTAATTTTATCGATAATGTGCTTTTTATCTAATCCCATCTCTTGTCTTATTTCGTTTTGAGAGCCTTGAGAAATAAACTTGTCAGGAAGTCCAATGTTTAAAATATCACATTTTATTTTCTTCGATAATAAATATTCACAGACAGCGCTACCAGCTCCGCCTTTGATACTGTTTTCTTCGATGGTGACAAGTATATTATGAGTTTGGCTAATGTGCAAAAGGACTTTTTTATCTAATGGTTTTACAAAGCGCATATCGATAACTGTAGCATTGATTTGTTCCGCAGCTTGTAAAGCTTCAGTAAGTAAAGATCCAAAATTTAATAAAGCAATATTTTCACCTTGTCGGTATAATTTAGATTGTCCTAGTGGAATTGTGGTTAATGGTGTTAATAGTGCCCCAGTTCCTTCACCACGAGGGTAACGCACCGCCGCAGGACCATTATGTAAATAGCCAGTGTAAAGCATTTGTCGGCATTCATTTTCGTTACTCGGTGTCATAATGACCATATTGGGTATGCAGCGTAGATAACTTAAGTCAAATGCACCTTGGTGAGTTTCACCGTCGGCGCCGACAATTCCTGCACGATCGATAGCAAACAATACGGGTAATTTTTGAATAGCAATATCATGAATCACTTGATCATAAGCGCGTTGCAAAAAAGTTGAGTAGATAGCTACAACAGGTTTTAATTCACTAATTGCAAACCCAGCAGCGAGGGTTACCGCATGTTGTTCGGCTATTGCAACATCAAAAAATTGGTCAGGATAATTATTTGCAAATTTTGTCATACCTGAACCTTCTCCCATTGCTGGGGTTATTGCCATTAAACGTTTATCATTTTGCGCTATTTCGCATAACCAATCGCCAAATATTTGTGAATATGTTGGGGCAACTTTTGGGGCGATAGGTAATATGCCATCATCTGGATTAAATTTTGGTACTCCATGCCATAAAGTTGGATCTTTTTCAGCTGGTGCATAGCCTTTGCCTTTTTGTGTTATTACATGAAGCAGTTGTGGACCTTTTAATTGACGAACTTTTTGTAAAGTTGTGACCAACCCATCAATATCATGGCCATCAACAGGACCTATATAATTGAAACCAAGTTCTTCAAATAAGATAGCCGGTGTGACTAATCCTTTTAAGTGTTCTTCAGTTTTTTTAACAAATTCTTTTAATGATGGAATATTAGCTAATATACGTTTGCTATTTTCCCTAAAAGATGTATAGGCTTTACTTGATAAGATTTGAGTTAGATGTTGGTTAAGTGCACCGGTATTTGCAGAAATTGACATGTCATTATCGTTGACAATCACTAGCATATCAGGTTTGATATGTCCTGCATGATTCATAGCTTCAAATGCCATACCAGCAGTTAATGCTCCATCGCCAATAATGGCAGCTACTTTCTTACCTGATTGTTTCTTTTGTTCGCTAATTGCAATGCCAAGTGCTGCACTAATTGAAGTTGAAGAATGACCTGTAGTTAGTACATCATATTCACTCTCATTACGATGAGGAAATGGATGAAGTCCCCCTTTTTGACGAATAGTGAGCATTTGGTCTCGTCGACCAGTCAAAATTTTGTGAGGGTAAGCTTGATGACCAACATCCCAAATAATTTTATCAAAAGGTGTGTGATAAACATAATGTAAGGCCGTAGTTAATTCAACCACACCTAGTCCCGATGCTAAATGACCACTTGATTGACTTACGCATTCGAGTAAGTATTGCCTCAGCTCGTGACAAATAGACGATAACTGTGACTGAGGAAAACATCTTAGATCCTCAGGCGAGTTTATTTGTTTTAACAAAGGGTAATTATCTAAATTCATTATGTAATGTTTTACTTTAGCTAGTTATTAACTATTGCGATTAATAATATAACAGGCAAGTTCCTGTAATGGCTGATTATTATAGGGTATCTGTTTTAGACTATCGATAGCTTGCTGATAGAGTTGCTGGGTTAGTTTTACTGCATTATCTAGCCCAATTAATACAGGATATGTACTTTTTTTATGAGTAAGGTCTGAACCTTGGGGTTTCCCCATAATAGATTGCTCGCCAATTATATCTAAAATATCGTCTTGAATTTGAAATGCTAGCCCAATTGCCTCAGCATAGCGATCGAGCATTAGCTGATAAGGTTTAGCTATTTCACCGCATGCAAAGGCACCCAAACGGATTGCAGTCTTGATCAATGCCCCTGTTTTATAAAAATGTATTTTTTGCAAATGTTCAAGACTAATTGATTGATGTGTGGCCTGTAAATCAAGCGATTGCCCAAGGCACATGCCATTAACACCACTGGCATGGGCAAGTTCAGTTATCATATTAATTTTAGTTTCATCATCGATTAATTTACTTTTTGCTAGCATTGAAAAGGCTAAACTTTGTAAGGCGTCACCGGCAAGTATTGCTTGAGCTTCACCAAATTGGATATGGCAGGTTGGTTTGCCCCGGCGTAAGTCATCATTATCCATTGCAGGTAAGTCATCATGAATTAATGAATAAGTATGAATTGACTCAATAGCGGCAGCGGCTTCATCTAATTTAGAAAGAGGGCAATCAAACATTTGTCCGGTTAAATAGACTAGAATAGGTCGAATTCGTTTTCCACCAGCCAGCAAACTGTAACTCATTGCTTGTTGAAGTTGAGATGGTTCAATTTGTGAAATATAGGTGGTTAAAAACGAATCAATTCGTTCTTGTAATGGCTTTAAACTATTCATTATCATCATTTGAAAATTCTGACAGTTCGGCGTCACTATTTTCAGATAATAAAATCTGAATGCGTTGCTCAGCTTGCTGTAACTGTTTTTGTCCTGTTTTTGCTAATTTAATCCCTTTTTCAAACTCATTTAGCGCTTCATCTAATGGTAGATCGCCGTTTTCTAATTGAGTTACAATGGTTTCGAGCTGTTTAAGTGTCTCTTCGAAACTTACTTCTTTGTTTTGCTTTTTTGCCATATTTAATTCCCCTTTGCGTGCGATGAGTATACACTTATTTCCAATAATCGTGAATCTGGGTTTTGTTTATTTACTCTCATCTTCGTTATTCAATTCATTCATTGATAATAAGGTAATATCTGGATTAATCGGTTTTTTAACTTCGATACCCATTTCACGAAATCGTTCAATTTGTCCAATTACATTGCCACGACCTTTACATAACTTGTTCATGGAATTTTGATAGGTTTGTTGAGCTTTGTCTAAACAACTGCCCAAATTTTCCATATCTTCAACAAAGCCACGCATTTTGTCATATAATTTGCTTGCTCTATCGGCAATAAGTTCAGCATTACGATTTTGATATTCAAATCGCCATAAATTATGGATAGTTCGTAATGCAACTAATAAAGTAGTGGGGCTTACTATCATAATATTACTTTTCAGAGCATCGTTAATTAATGTTGGGTCATTATCTATTGCACTTAAAAATGCTGGCTCGACAGGAATAAACATCAAAATATAATCTAATGAATTAATGCCAATAAGTTTATGATAATCTTTCTGACTAAGTTGTTTTAAATGGTTACGCACAGCCGTTAAATGTTCGGCCATTGCTTTTGCTTTAACGTTTTCGTCATCACTATTAAAATGGCGTTCGTAGGCAACCAAGGTCACTTTTGAATCAATAACTACATCACCCCCTTGCGGTAAGTGAACAATGACATCAGGTTGTAATCGTTGATTGTTCTCGTTGGTTAGATTAACTTGTGTTTCGTACTCATAACCTGAACGTAATCCTGAATTGTCCAGAATTTGACTTAGAATAAATTCCCCCCAATTCCCTTGGGTTTTGTTATTACCTTTTAACGCATTAGTTAGATTGGTTGCTTCTTTACTCATTTGTTCATTAAGTAGTTGCAAGTTACGGATTTCATGCGTCAGTGTGTGGCGTTCTTTTGCCTCTTGTCCAAAACTGTCTTGTACTTGTTTTTTAAAACCTTCTAGTTGCTCTTTTAGTGGTGAAAGTAAAAAATCAAGGCTTTGCTTATTTTGTTGTTCAATCTTTTTGCCACTCTGTTCGAAGATACGATTGGCTAGGTTTTCAAACTGAGTCGTAAGCCGTTGTTCGCTTTGTTCTAGTATGGTTTGTCGTTCATGTGTTGCACTTAACGTTTCTTCTAAACGCGTTTTGAGTTCGCTAATTTTAATATTCTGCGCTAGATTTTGTTGTCGATACTGCTCTAATTCATGCTCAAGTTGTTTTACTTGAATTATTAAAGTTTGGTTTTCTTCCTTTTTTTGAATTAGTTGTAGATCGAATAGTTGCTGTAAATTATTAATTGTTAATTGAGATTTTATAGCAAACACAAATAACATTAAGGCAACAATCCCAATAATAGTGGCAATCCATTCGGTTAATCCTAAAGCATTGAACATAATTAAGCCCTTTCAAAAGTAAATGACATCACATCATTCAAGCTATTACAGTTTAGAGCAAGCATAATTAAACGGTCTAATCCGACAGCAACTCCAGCACAGTCTGGTAGCCCAGCTTCCATAGCGGCCAGTAATTCAATGTCAATATTCTGAGCTGGTAGGTTTTGATTAGTACGATCTAAATTATTTTGTTCAAAACGCATTCGTTGTTCTTGTGCATTAGTCAACTCTTTAAAGCCATTAGCAAGTTCAACACCTTTGTAATAGAATTCAAATCGGCTAGCTACACGATGATCTTCTGGGCTAATAGCGGCTAATGCAGCTTGTGATGCTGGAAAGTTAAATACAGCAATAGGTTTGTCTTGACCAATATGTGGTTCAACGCCGAAAGTGAATAAGCATTGTAACAATCCATCTTTATCATAATTATCTGTATTAAGTCCGATATCAAGCTGATTTGCTGCATTAGCTAAGGTTGCGTGATCGGCTTCCAAAGGGTCAATATTAAGATGCCGTTGAAATGCTTTTTGATAAGAAATACGTTCAGCTGGTTCACAATCTAATATAGTTTGTAATAGATCATCGACTTCATTAATCATTTGCATCATATCAAATTGGATGCGATACCATTCTAACATGGTAAACTCAGGGTTATGATAACGGCTGACTTCTTCATGATTACGAAAACATTTACACATTTGATAAATTGGACCACTACCAGCGGCTAGTAAACGTTTCATATGATATTCAGGGCTGGTAATTAATGACATGTTTCGTCCTTGTTGATCGTTGATTTCACCAGGCTTTAAAAACTTAGTGTGAAAAGAGCTTAAATGCACGTCTGTTACAGCATATTGGCTTAAGGTTGGTGTTTCGACCTCTAAAATACAGCGATCAGCAAAAAATTGACGAATTTGAGAAACAATTTTTGCGCGCTTAAGTAAAGTATTTATAGGTGCAGAAGGTTGCCAAGTCATAAAAATATCCATGGATTTTGATTAGTTACTAAAAAGAAGCGAAATAGGGAAAAAGCCCTATTTCTTATTGCTGGCGTTCATTTTGCCATATTGAGAACAAATTGTCGTATTTTTCTTGTTGCTGCCAAATATGACGATGTAATGCGGAAAGAATAATTGGGTCTTCTAAAATAGCTAATTGCTTTTCTTTACTCATTTTCTCTAAGTCTATATGTTGATACTGTTCAATAAGCTCATTGCGTTTTTGTTGGTTCTTATTATTAAATCTATGTCTTGAAGTCGACAAAGCGCAGGTTAATGCATTATAAATAGGATCGACCAATGCCATAATAAAACCATGTCCAACAAATGAAGCTTCGGTTTTAATTAAATATTCGCCGGTAAGAGTAACTGCTCTTGCAGGGCGTGTTTCTTCAGGGGTTAAAAAAAGTCCTAATTTTTTTGCCTTCATACCGATACTTGCAAGTCCAGATACTCTAATTACTAAAGGCGAAATAGTTAAAGGTACCAATATGGCTATATACCAATAAGTAAATTGTGGATTTAACCAGATAATTACTCCTAACCAGATAATACCTAATAATGACAGTGGCCAACAAAAATAAAATGACTCCCCCCATGTTAGAGCGTCGTCACTTCGGGATGGTGACTTCCATTGAATTTTACTGCCCATCCATGCTTTAAGTACAAATTTACTATGAAAGATCATGCGTATTGGCGCTAAAATCATTGACCAAATCATTTCAATCAGTATTGATAAAGTTAATTTAAATATACCACCTACATCTTTTGCCCCAGTTCTGGCTATAATAATACCGTAGCTGAAGAATTTAGGTGCAAACAGTAAAACCATTGTGGTTGATAATAACTCAATGGCCAATTGTTCATCCCACCTTGGCCAAGTGGGATAAAATTGGTTAGGTTGAAAAAAATATTGAGGCTCAGAAATATTAAATACTAATAATAATAGCGTTGAAAATATTAAAAATATTAACCATAATAAAGATGAAATATAAGCCATGCCACTAGTTGCAAACATTAAACGATGGGTCAATTTAATCCCACTTTTGAAGATTAATCTTAAATTAATTAAGTTGCCCATACACCAGCGATTATCACGTTTTAAATCTTCAATCATATTACCGGGTAGCTCTTCATAACTTCCGTTCATATTATAAGCAATCCAAACGCCATAACCAGCACGACGCATAAGCGTCGCCTCAACTAAATCATGCGATAATATATGAATTGGCCCTTTACGTTTTTGCAGTGGCGATAATATGCAATGCTCAATAAAAGGTTTTAAGCGAATCATTGCATTATGTCCCCAATATTGCGCTTCGCTTAATTGCCAAAAGTGTGTACCAGAACAAAATATATCACTATAAATCTGGTTGGCAAATTGTTGAATACGACCATAAAGCGTGGTCATTCTTACTGATTTTGGTGGTGATTGTAAAATACCGGCTTTAGGGGTCATTTCCATCATGGCGATCATTTTTAAAATGCAATCACCTGTCATGATACTATCGGCATCAAGGATCATCATGTATTCATATTGATGTCCCCAACGACGGCAAAAATCATCAATATTGCCGCTTTTACGTTTTACACGGCGTTTTCGGTGACGATAAAAAAGGTTGCAACCATTGTTTTGTTTTGCTGCATTAAATTCAGCCCAAGCTTTAAGTTCGTTAACATACAGATCGGGATCGTTAGTATCACTTAAGATATAAAAATCACAACAAGCTGCGTGACCTGTTTCAACTAAGGACTGATAAGTTGCTTTTAACCCAGCAAATACCCGAGCAACATCTTCATTACAAATTGGCATAACAAGAGCGGTTCGATGGTTTGTATTGATATGCGACGCTGGTTCATTGGGTATAGGGATTGTGTAACGGTCTTTACCCATGATCGTTAAAATTAACCCCATAATGCTGGTCCAAAATCCAATAGAAATCCAACAAAATAAAATAGCAAACAAGACAATAATCGCTCCTTGTATGATATAAGGTATTATGCTGTAGATGGCTAATTCAGGATTGATATCCCAATTAGTCATAAAATTGATTTTTTGCCAACTTTGGTATGGTAATAAAGAAGATAGATAAGTGGTTCCATAGTATGTTTGTACTACAATGAGCGCAAACATAATAAAGCGTCGAATTATAGCTAGAATATTAAAGTTATGTTTTGACTTGGCAATATAGCGCTGGTTCCAGATTTGAGGTTGAATTGAAACGCGTTCAACTTCAGGATAACTTGGTTGTTGTTTTCGGTCATCAATAAAAGAACTAGTATCGCCAATCTGATTTAAGCGATATTTTAAGAACTCAACATCATCAGGTGGTGTTGTATTATTTTCATATTTTTGACGCCAAGCTTCAGCATCAGGTAGATTTGTAAAGTAATCTTTTTTCATATTTTTATCTTATAATAATGACTATTACATTACTATTGTGCTGGGTATTGCCCGCTCCAAGTTTCAGAAATCACTTCATTGGTTGCTTGTGAAGCAAGTTGTACTCGAATATCCGTTGCCTTTTTACTATCTTGGACGTTGAATCTAACAATTACACGCCATCCTTTAATTATTGGATTGTATTGTGACTCACTACTTACGATAGAACCGTTGGTAATACTTGAAATTACTTTGACAGGTTCGTTTTCTGATAATGTAGGACCGGCAAAGTCAATCACGTATGCATTAGATCCATCAAGTTTACGAATTAAATTAGCTTGTTTTATATCGCCTAATGACAATCGGGTACTAATAGCTCTTGCAATATTATTAGGATAACGCTGTAGTTCATGTAATGAATAATGTAATCGATATTTGATATCAAGTACATCGCCAGCTTTATATTGTTTTTCTGGTACCCAAAAAGTAACAATATTATCGTTAGTTTCATCAGCTGTTGGGATTTCAACTAATTCGACTCGTCCTTTTTGCCAATCACCTAAAATTTCAGTCCAAACGCTTGGGCGTTTTTCATAATGATCATCGAGATCTTGATAATCATCAAAACCTTTAGCACGCTGAATTAAACCAAAAGCTTTTGGGTTTTCTAGACTATACGATGAAAACGATAGACGTTTAGGATTATTTAATGGACGCCAGATCCATTCGTTATTATTAGCTAAAATTGACAGACCATTAGAGTCATGCATTGCTGGTCGGTAATTTAATAATGGTGATGGCTGATTAGGTCCAAATAAAAACATACTGGTTAATGGAGCAATGCCTAGTTTTTTCACCGAATCGCGGAAAAAGACTTTAGCTTGTACAGTAACAGTTGTATCAATACTTGGAACTAATGTAATTTTATAAGCACCAGTTACGCTTGGTGAGTCGAGTAAAGCATAGATAACTAAGTGTTTCTGATTTGATTTTGGTCTTTCAATCCAATATTCTTTAAAACGTGGAAACTCCTCACCAGACATTTCTCCAGTGTTAATGGCAAGCCCTCTTGCTGACAGGCCATAGCGCTGATCTTTACCCACCGCACGAAAATAACTGCCACCAAGAGCTGAAAATATTTCATCGTCAGTTTTTGTTGGGTTATTAATTGGATAATGGACTTTAAAACCAGCAAAACCCAAATTCTTAGTGTCTAGTTTATCAAGATTGATCTGGCTCAAATCAAAATAGCTGGGATCATATTGGATTGGATTAATTTGATTATCAACAATTTCATTGATTTTTATTGGAATATCAAAGTACATTCCTTCGTGATAAAACTCAAGTTTGAAACGACTTTTTCGATCACTCCAGTAGGCCTTTTGATGATTAAATAAAATTTTTTGATAATCAGCAAATTGCAAAGAAGCTAATTCATTAGGAATATTTTTAGATGGTTGAACATAAGCCTTTTTAGATAGTTTTTCGGCTTTTACAACTACATCGTCAAACGAAAAAGCCCATGCAGAAATACTAATACAACTAGCTGAAGCTAAGCAGAGTAGCTTGCAAATTAATATTTTATTAAATTTACGAATTGAAAATAAATTGTACATAAAAGACTCGCGTTAGTATTATCTAAAAATATTAAAATAATTGATAATATTGTGTTTTGGATCATCCAAGCATTTTTCAATGTAATCTATTTTCATTTCTTGTAGGATACTTGGATTCTCGCTTATCAGAAAGTGTGAATAGTCATCTTTAGCAATTTTTGTTTGTAAAGATGATATCTCTTGCTGAGATATTTTAAATTTTGGACGAAAATATTGGGTTATTTTTATATTATCTTTTGTATAGATTGCAGTAATGAAATTGGCTGAATATTGGCAATAATTTTTTATATTGTTTTTAGTTGGTTTAATTTTTCTTAATTCAATATCATGTTCGGCTTGGTTTTCCTCAACCACTCTTTTGAGTTGCATATGATACTGTAATTTATAATTTTCGTTCAGATAAAAACTTAACACACAAGAAGATTGGTTATTATCACCTCTACATTTTAGAATGCCGTGTTTAGTGATGTAGTTATCGAAGTTCTTATCACCAATAAACTGAAGTAATTGATTTTTAGCATTAACAACATAAGGATTGTTAATCTCAGTTTGTTGCTTTAATTGAGATAGTTGCTCTGTTTCGGAAATTGGTTCATTATTTTTTAAAGGTAAATTTTTTTTTGCACAACTTGTGACAAGAATAGAAACAAAGGTGCATATAAGGATATTACTTATTTTCATTTATCAAATTCCATGAGCATATTCTTTAGGTTAATTTTAAAGCTAGCAACTTTGCCACTAATTTATTTAGTTACGTGAATAGTAACAACAGCCACTTATAACAATTTCTGCTGTAGCGCGAAATTATATACTCTTATTGATTTAAAAACACTAGCAGATTGAATTAAATTTATAAAAAGCAAACACTAAATATAATCAATTTTATTTAATGTTTGCATATTTTTTTATTATCAACTGTAAATACAGATTCATGAGCAATTGAAGGGGTAAATTTACCTTTTGCTTTTAAAAAAGCGATCAGTTGCTCTGCATTCATATTGGTTTTTGAACAAGTATGAAATATGGCATTTTCCCCAAACTTTTCTTTGATAGCATCAAGCAAAGAAGATTTAGTGTAATTGTTTCCATTCATCATATGCAATACTTCATGTCCATGAATTGACATTATAACCTCCCTGAATTATTGTTCATATAAATGATTAATTCATCATTTACAGTCTCGAAAGATAGCAGATATTCTTAATAAGAAAAAGATGTTTAATATTAAAAATATCATAAAGTTTTGATTATCCCCTGATATATATCAGGGGGAGATAACAGTAAAAAGGCTGTAAATTCAAGTAAGAATAATCTTTCTTTTATTCTTTAATCATTGGTTAATTTTGTAATAATTGATTGATTTTCGTTTTTAATCTGGTGAATAACGACAGAGATAGTATCAGCAAGTTTATAGCAAACTTCATCTTTAATTTTGATGATACCTTCATCGGGTAAAGGAGTAATTTCGTCCTTGACTGGATGAAACATTGACAATGGTACAAATGCAAAAGCGCCTATATCGCATAAACGAACTCGAGCCCCGCCACGATTGATATCGATAATTTCAGCGGAGAAACTTTTACCTATTTTATCAGATAAGTATTGAGCATAAAGATTTTCTGCCATATCACGTTCTGCATAGCGTAATGTTTTGCGTCTTTCATTCATGTTTTTTAATTGATCTTTATCGGGTGCGATTAATTCTTGTGATCGGATAAATGCTTTGATTAATCGATGGTTGACCATATCACCATATTTACGTATTGGTGAAGTCCATGTTGCATAGGCATCAAATCCCAAGCCAAAATGTGGTTTAGGTTCAGTTGAAAAATCAGCAGGGCTTTGGAACTTGCGAAGTTTTGTGGACAAAAATGGAGTGTTGTCGATTATACGACGCAACTTTACGTAACCATCGAAAGATAATAATGATTCTTTATCAAACTCAGTGATTCCGTTGTCATTTAAAAAAGTCACTACTTGTTCAATATATTTATTATCAAAACCTGAATGAATATTAAAAATTCCAAAACCAATTTTATTTTTTAATTGCAATGTTAAAGCTTGGTTAGCTAAAACCATGACTTCTTCTACTATTTGATTTGCAATCCGACGAGACTCTTTAATTATTGATTTAACTTGGCGATTTTCATCAAGTTCAAAACGATAATCTCCATTATCTTTAAAAACTAATGCATGATTTTGCCGCCATGTCATACGAATTTTTGCTAAGTCAGCTAAATGTTTAAGTTGCTGTTTAATAATTGGATTGTTAGTTTCTAAATCTTCATTATTTTCTAAAAAATTAGAAACATTGTTATAAGTTAATTTAGCTTTTGATTCAATCCAAGCTGGTATAAAAGTGATCTCATCGCTATTAATATTGCCCGTTTCGTCAATACTCATTTTACATATCATTGCTGGACGTTTTTGATGTGCTTTTAATGAACATAAATCATTGGCAAGCTCTTTGGGTAGCATAGGGATATTAAAATCAGGCAAATAAGTGGTAAAATTTCTGATTTTGGCAATACGATCAAGTTCGCTATCTTGTAATACATAAGCGGTCGGATCGGCAATGGCAACCATCAATTGATAATCGCCTTGTTCACCTTTTGATATCGCAATAGCATCATCCATATCTTCTGTATCTTCGCTATCGATGGTGAAAAAGTTAACATCGGTTAAATCTTGACGGTTATCAAGTTCAGTACCGTTAATTGATAATGAACCGAACTGTGGGGCGTGAGTTTCTAAATCGTAGCGCGCTAACGTTTTTAGCCAAAGTTGATAAGGTGAATTGCTTTCAGCAACAAAACGAACAATTTCGGCAAGAAATTGATTCCGTTCTTCTTGCAAAGGGTGAGAAACGAGCGTTGCCACAACCCAATCGCCTTCTTTTAGTTTTTCGCTAACTTGCTTGTTTATTTTGCAACGAATGGCTAGATTAGTTGACATATTTTCAGGATAAATAACCATTGCACGATCTTGAAAGCCTATTTTGCCAATAAATTTTTGCAATGCACTTTCAATTAATAATTCAGGCTCAAAAGACTCTTTATCGTTATTACTTATTACTGTCCCTGATACCTTATCACCATTGCAAACTCTTTTCATTTTAGCAATTTGGATGAAATAACTTTTTTTATTATCAACATCTAAAAAACCAAATCCTTTTTCATGAGCTCTAATAGTGCCTTCAACGCGTGGTGTTTGTTCATGGAGTTCTTGTTTTAATTGTGCGAGTAGAGGGTTATTTTGAAACATATGGCCTAACACTAGTTAAAAAGTTGGTGTTAAATTCTATCATATTTATGCAAATTGTGGTTATTGAATTAATCGGTGATGGTATTGAAAATAGACGTATAATAATGCCACTTAAAATAATTGGTCGAATTAAAGTATGAAATTAAACTATAAATTACAGGGTGATGGACAGCCGATAGTGTTTTTACATGGGGTATTTGGGAGTTTAGATAATTTAAATATGTTAGCGAAGGATTTTGTGCAGTATTATCAAACCGTGCAAGTTGATCTGCGTAATCATGGGCATTCCCCTTGGTCTGATAAGATAACTTATCAAACTATGGCTGAAGATGTGGCTGAACTTTGTTATAATTTACAATTAAAAGATATAATATTAGTTGGCCACTCAATGGGTGGGAAAGTTGCTTTGCAATTATCGCAAATGCTTTCAGATTCTATCCAAAAGATTGTTGCTATCGATATTGCGCCTATAAAATATCACCGTTCGGGCAATGCCTCTATTTTAAGAGTGTTAATGTATTGCCTTAGTAACCAAATTACCGATAAAAAGCAGATCATCAATTTAATGGAACAAGTAGGTATTAACATGCCAACCATTCTCTTTTTACTAAAATCGTTTAAGAATGATAAATGGTTATTTAATATTGAAGCAATTAATTCACAATATGGTCATATTTGCGATTGGCAAAATATTTCACCTTGGTTAAAACCCACGTTATTTATTCGGGGAGATAACTCTTCTTATATTAAAAATGAAGCTTATCCAGCGATTTTCGAACAATTTCCTAATGCAAAAATTGAAGTAGTTGAAGGTGCTGGGCATAATGTTCACGTTGAAAAAACGCCACAAGTTTTGCAACTTCTACATAACTGGATAGAGGAATGAATGGTATTTAACTTGTAAATATTTAGAGTGAATTACAAAATAACCGTTGCTGCTCGGCAATTTGTTTGTTAGGTGTATTAACCGTTATAACAACCATTTTACACTGGGCATTATAAGTTTTACTGGTAAGCTTATAGTGCCAACCAGAAGGAATAATTTGACTTGTAGTATAAGGGTAACTATCAAGTAGCTGAAAAGCAATTTTGTTGGCACGTAAGTAGTTTGTAAAGTAATGATGCTTATCAAACAAAGCTTGTTGATAGTTAATAAATCCTAACATAATAATTGAAAATAACAGCGTTGCTATCATAACTTCAATCAAACTAAAACCAGCTACTTTTTTCTCTTTTTTATTCACAATAAATTGCCTTTTTTTCAGGACAATAATCGAGCCAATGACCTTTTTCAACAATCAATCGATTGTTATCAAAATGTGTAAGTGTATATAAATAGAAGTCTTTGGCTTCTCCCCTTACTAATACGTAATTATCAATTTTTAATAAAGATTTTTTTATGCATGCTTTTAAATGATAATTGGGATCAGTCATACAATACCAATTGGTTTTAGGGGGTTGCCAATTTTGGGTTATTGCCCACGTTAAAGATGAACTAGCTTGATTAAATTTTTGATAGTATTGACTTTCCATTAAGATAGCTTTTTGCCATGAGAGAATAAGTAAATTAAAACTAATTAATAACGACAAGCCCATGACCATCAAAATAATCACCATTAAAACAGTGCTAAATCCAGAGGAGGTATAAATTTGTTTAAAATTGGTTTTCATTTTTGATGATTTCTGTTGTGTGATAGTTGATCTTCTTATTTTTTCTTAATTCGGCTGTAACAGATAGACTAATGGCATTAGGTAGTTGTTTTATTGTAAAATCGGTCACTTTGATTTCGTTTGAATCGTATAATTTTTCCCATTTGCCACCAAAACAATCTATTGATCCTGTTCTATAGGCTATGTTGTTTTCTTTATAACGATATGTAAAAACATCAGACTCTGTAGGATTGAACTTATTCCAAACCCAAGAGTTTCGGATTTCACTATCGTAACGAAGGACAATACATTTTCTCTGAACGTCGATTTTAATAGCTTTAGCTGTCATTTTATTTGGGTCATTAGCAATAAAACCTGCTCTTTTTATGTCTTTTTTCATACCAGCCAATCCAAGTTCAATAGCCTGTTGTAAACGTGTTTTTTGATAATTTTGTATGATTCTTGTTTGCAATTGAATGTAAAATGAGGCCATACTCATAAAAATTAAACTTGATAATATCATGCTAATAAGTAATTCAAGTAAGGAATATCCAGACGTTTTTAACATGGTGGTAGACCTGTTATATAGCTGTTTTCCGCACAGAATCGAATACGTCCAAGCAAAGAAATAAAAATCCTACTGGTACCTGTTTTATTTTTTAACTGAAAAGACATTGTTTGTGCTAAGTTGCGTCGACCTAAAATCAAAGCACTTTTATTGTTTGATAATTGACTAATTTCAACAGAATTATCAGGTTTGATAAAATAAAGTACTCCGTCACTACACGAGGTGGTTTTCTCATCATTAGTAATTGCAATGCACCAAGGTGATGTAAATTGATGAATAATATAGTTTTTGTTTTCACTTGATGCTTTTATTTGAACTTCATACAAAAAATAAGCTAGTTGTTTGGTTGTATAAGCTAATTCATTACGTAGCTGTTGCTCTTTCCAATGCTCAATTCCTATAGTAGTTAAAATAGCACTAATACAGATGGTTATTAACAATTCTAATAATGAAAATCCCCAATTTAGCATAATATTGTCTTTTTTAAAGATCGCGATAAGACTAGTATATTTTTGAATAAAATAACCAGTTATTTACTGCTCTTAATTTGTGACATGTTATCCAAATAAATTGTACTTTTTTATTTCGGATAAAATTCCGATAGAAATTAGTGCATATTTTTTAGGTAGATTGTTTATTTTCGTTATATCTTTTTTATTTGGTGTTTTTTTTGTTTTTACTGATAACACGAATCATCATAAAAAAGGGTAGAGAAGTATTGATTTAGATGATCTGATTAAACCACTTAAAAAGCGAGGAAGATTATATTATACTGTCCATCTAATTATTATTTGCTAACGGACTATAAATTAAAGGAAACTTGAGATGCAACAATTACAAACTATTATTGAATCAGCATTTGAGCGTCGTGCTGAAATTACGCCGACAAATGTTGATACAGATACACGTGATGCGATTAACCGTTGTATTGCTTTATTAGATAGCGGTAAAATGCGCGTCGCAGAAAAAATCAATGGTGATTGGGTAACTCATCAATGGTTAAAAAAGGCCGTTTTGCTCTCTTTCCGTATTAACGAAAACCAACTGATTGATGGCGGTCCGACTAACTATTATGACAAAGTGCCATTAAAATTTGCTGAATATGATCAAGCAAGATTCCAGCAAGAAGGTTTCCGTGTTGTTCCATCTGCTATTGCTCGCAAAGGTGCCTATGTTGCTCGAAATACAGTATTAATGCCATCTTATGTCAATATCGGTGCTTACGTTGATGAAGGAACGATGGTTGATACATGGGTGACGGTTGGTTCTTGTGCGCAAATTGGTAAAAATGTTCATTTATCGGGTGGTGTTGGTATTGGTGGTGTTTTAGAACCGTTACAAGCTAACCCAACCATTATTGAAGATAACTGTTTTATTGGTGCACGTAGCGAAATTGTTGAAGGCGTTATTGTTGAAGAAGGTAGCGTAATTTCAATGGGTGTATTTATTGGTCAAAGTACTAAAATATATGACCGTGCAACTGGTGAAATTCACTATGGACGTGTACCGGCTGGTTCAGTAGTTGTTTCTGGCAACTTACCGACAAAAGATGGTAAATATAGTCTTTATTGTGCAGTTATTGTGAAAAAAGTTGATGCTAAAACTTTAGGTAAAGTAGGTATTAATGAATTGCTTCGTACTATCGATTAATTCACACTTATATTTTAAAGTCGCCTAAATTATTGTTAGGCGACGTATTCCATTTATTATTAACTAGATAATTTTATTTTTATAACCCTTAGAAGAGGATAATTTATGCCTTCCTTTGATATCGTTTCAGAAATTCAAATGCCCGAAGTTAAAAATGGTGTTGAAAATGCCACTCGTGAGTTAACTACTCGTTGGGATTTTAAAAATGTTGAAGCATCGTTTGAATTAAATGAAAAAAATGAAACGATTAAAGCAACAAGCCAATCAGATTTCCAAGTACAACAATTACTCGATATCCTGCGTGATAAGCTTGCTAAACGTGGTATTGATGGTGGTGCACTTGAAATCCCTGAAGAAATGGAACACAGCGGTAAGCTTTATAGCATCACGGTTAAACTTAAGCAGGGTATTGATAAAGAGTTAGCTAAAAAAATTGTAAAAGCGATCAAAGACAGCAAAATTAAAGTGCAAGCTCAAGTTCAAGGTGAACAAGTTCGTGTTACAGGTAAATCACGTGATGATTTACAAGCCACTATGGCGCTAGTTAAAAAAGGTGAATTTGGTCAACCGTTTCAATTTACCAATTTTAGAGACTAATATACTATTAATTTGATATTGCTAACTAATATCAGCGATTTTACTCCTTAAACTTTGTAAAAAACTTTCAGAAAAGATAGCGTTTGAATAAGGGATACAATAACTATCAATTTGTTTAGAATTGAATGTAAATAGCTAAAGAACAAAATTTTTCAAGAACCAGTTATGCTATTTACTTGGTTATCCTCTTAATTATAACAATATTTATTATAATGAAAAAATAGCTATATTTTTATTTTTTCTGGGTATTCGTTTGCACGAGAATCTTTTAGTGAAATAGAGGAAATAAAGAAAGTTTTTATTGATAATTTATTATCAAAAATGACTCTTCGAGAAAAAGCAGTACAATTGTGCTTAATTAATGTTAATGGCGATCTAACGTTAAATAAAATGCTTGAGCAAATCGAAGCAGGTGAAATTGGTGGTATTTTTGACACTATTATCGATCCTCCTCTTTCTCAAATGCAGGAACGTGCTTTAAAATCTCCTAATAAAATTCCTCTATTTTGGTTTTTTGATAATATCACTTTTAAACCTCACACTAAGAGGCAAGTAAAGTTTGTGATTAAATATGATATGCTAAAATTCTGGATCTTTTAGATTGCTTGATTAATCGTTTTCTAATTTTCTCCGACTGTTGTCGGCTGTTTTGATTATGTGGTCAAAATTATGTTTGAATTGGATCTTGTTCTACAGCTTCTTCAACAAATGTGTGTTTATTTAGTTATTGCTTATTTACTGAGTAAAACACCGATCGTTATTCCTCTAATGAAAGTGACAATTCATTTACCTCACAAATTGGTATGTTATTTTATATTTTCGTTATTTTGTATTATGGGAAGCTATTTTGGTCTACATATTGAAGACACTATTGCCAATACACGGGCAATTGGGGTTATTTTGGGTGGTTTACTAGGTGGGCCACTAGTCGGTTTTTTAGTGGGAATTACAGGAGGACTTCATCGTTATACCTTAGGAGGAATTACCGCTGAAAGCTGTATGCTATCAACCATTTTAATTGGATTGCTTAGTGGATTATTTCATTATTTTCTGATGAAAAAGGGCAGAGTAGATCTTATTTATAATCCTCTTTTAGTGGGTGTATTAGGTTTGTTAGTTGAATCGCTCGAAATGATCTTGGTGCTATTAATATCACGACCTTTTGATGTGGTGTTGCATGCAGTTAGGAGTATTGCTGCGCCAATGATTGTAGCAAATAGTATTGGTGCAGCGATGTTTATGCGGATTTTACTTGATAGGCGGGCAATATTTGAGCGCTATACTTCAGCCTTTTCGGCTAAGGCATTAAAAATCGCTGTTAGTACTGAAGGTTTGCTTCGGGATGGTTTTAATCAACAAAATAGTACTAAAGTGGCTGAAATCATTTATCAAGAACTTGATATTGGCGCTGTTTCAATTACCGATCGAGAAAAAATACTCGCTTTTATTGGTATTGGTGATGATCACCATTTACCAGGAACTCTAATAACCTCAAATAATACCTTAGAAGCAATCGAAAAAAATGAAGTTCAATATCTTGATGGAGTTCATCAACCTTACCAATGCTCAATAAATAAAAATTGCCGTTTAGGTTCAACGCTGGTCATTCCGCTTAGAGGGGAAAACAATACTGTCGTGGGGACGATTAAGCTTTATGAGGCAAAAAATACGTTATTTAGCACAATAAATCGAACTCTTGGCGAAGGTATTGCTAGCTTATTATCTGCACAAATTCTGGCTGGACAAAATGAGCATTATAAGCAGTTGTTATCTAAAACCGAAATTAAATTACTACATGCACAAGTCAATCCTCACTTCTTATTTAATGCCTTAAATACATTATTGGCTGTTATTCGTCGTGATAAAACACAGGCTTCACAGTTAGTGCAAAACCTTTCTATTTTTTTCCGAAAAAATTTAAAACGGACCGAAGAAATTGTTACACTAAAAGATGAAATAGAACACGTTAATGCTTATTTGCAAATCGAGAAAATGCGGTTTACGGATCAGTTGACTATCAACATCGACATTCCCACTGAATTAGAATATGCAAAATTACCAGCTTTTACATTACAACCTATTGTTGAAAATGCTATTAAACACGGAATATCTCAATTAATAGGTAACGGCAATGTAACAATTAGTGCTTATAAACTGGAGCAATCGCTAGTTTTAGAAGTGATTGACAATGCTGGCAATTACTGTGAACATAAAAAAGATACCAAAGGTTTGGGGCTTAATTTAGTTGATAAACGAATTAAAATCCGTTATGGCGAGGATTATGGTATAAAGATAGAGTGTGAAGCTGATGAGTACACCAAAGTGATGATAATGTTACCGTTATCAGAGGATATAACTACTTAATGTTAAACGTAATTATTGTTGATGATGAATTCCCTGCACGCGAAAATTTGCGCTGCTTGCTTGAAAGTGATCCTGAAATTTGTATTGTTGCTGAATGTAATAATGCAATGGAAGCGATTCGAGAGATTCATCGACATCAACCAGATGTAGTGTTTTTAGATATTCAAATGCCCAAAATAAATGGTATTGAAATGCTATCAATGCTAGATCATGAAACTATGCCAAGGATTGTATTTTTAACTGCTTATGGAGAGTTTGCGGTTAAAGCATTTGAAGAACAAGCATTTGATTATTTACTTAAGCCAGTTGAATCAGAAAGGCTAAACAAAACTCTATATCGTCTGCATAATCATTGTTTTTCTGGAAATATCAACCAATTAAAAGGTATTAATCAGAAACTGAATTATATTCCATGCATTGGGCATAACCGAATTTATTTATTAAATCTTGATGATGTATTTTATATTGCCTCTAAAATAACTGGAATTTTGGTATTTAATGAAACAAATCAAGAATATCTGACTGAACTAACATTAAAAACCCTTGAGAGTAAAACATGTTTAGTACGGTGTCATAGGCAATATCTGATTAATTTAAAAAAACTTAAAGAAATTCGTTTTAATCAAACTGGCGGTGTTGAAGTTATTCTAATTAATGATATTTCGGTGCCGGTTAGCCGTCGCTATTTAAAACCTCTTAAAGAGCTATTGGGTTTGTAGCTAACTAAAATACTCTTTTTACAAAGCCATTTTATTTACCGTTAACCTATCAATTATAACCATTCACTCTCTCAATTTAACCTGTAAACGAAATACTATTATCATTCTTAAAAGTAAAAAATTACTATACGCTTGAGCATAAAAAGACCTTTAGTTAGTGCTTATAATCTTAAAATTGTTAGAAGAATCGTATAGCGATAACAATAAAATGTCAGTTTTGCATTATCCTAAATTATAATTTTTTAACAATTTGTTATGGTTTTAAGTATCGATTAATTAATCTTACAAATCACAAAGAGAATCATTATGAATAATAAAATCTTTAAACATATTCCATGGTTTATCCTTGCTATAGTTGGTGCAATTTGTTTAGCAGTTATTGCATTACGGCGTGGTGAACACATTAGCGCACTTTGGATTGTTGCGGCAGCAGTTTCGATTTATCTAGTCGCTTATCGGTATTATAGTCTGTATATTGCCAAAAGAGTCATGCGGTTAGATCCAACTCGCGCCACGCCAGCGGTCATTAATAATGATGGTTTAAATTATGTCCCAACAAATAAATATGTATTATTTGGACACCATTTTGCCGCGATTGCTGGTGCAGGCCCATTAGTTGGTCCAGTACTTGCGGCACAAGTCGGTTATTTACCCGGCACACTTTGGTTACTTGCAGGCGTTGTTTTTGCAGGTGCGGTACAAGACTTTATGGTGTTGTTTTTATCTTCTCGTCGTAATGGCTCATCGCTAGGTGAAATGATCAAAGAAGAAATGGGAGTAATACCAGGAACTATTGCGCTATTTGGTTGTTTCTTGATCATGTTAATCATCTTAGCAGTATTAGCGTTAATTGTAGTCAAGGCCTTGGCAGAAAGCCCATGGGGAGTCTTTACAGTCTGTTCAACCGTTCCCATAGCTCTATTTATGGGAATTTATATGCGATTTATTAGACCAGGCCGAGTAGCAGAAGTATCAATTATTGGTATTGTGTTGCTTGTTTTATCTATCTGGTTTGGTGGTGTTATAGCGCATGATGCGTATTGGGGACCGGCTTTAACCTTTAAAGCAACAACTATTACTTATGTATTAGTTGGCTATGCACTAGTTTCGGCAATGTTACCTGTATGGCTAATTTTAGCGCCACGCGATTATTTAGCGACTTTCCTAAAAATAGGGGTCATTGTTGGTTTAGCAATTGGTATTGTTATTTTAAATCCAGATCTAAAAATGCCAGCAATTACACAATATGTTGATGGAACAGGGCCTGTTTGGAAAGGAACATTATTCCCATTCTTATTTATCACCATTGCTTGTGGCGCCGTTTCTGGCTTCCATGCTTTAATTTCATCAGGTACTACACCAAAATTACTTGCCAACGAAAACGACGCTCGTTTTATTGGTTATGGTGCAATGTTGATGGAATCGTTTGTTGCGATGATGGCTTTAGTTGCAGCGTCAATTATTGAGCCGGGTCTTTATTTTGCAATGAATACTCCACCAGCAGCATTAGGTATTACTATGCCAGATCTGCATAAACTTGGTACTGCAGATGCGCCAATGATTATGACTCAATTGCAAGATGTGACAGCACATGCTGCGGCAACAGTAAGTTCTTGGGGATTTGTTATTTCGCCAGATCAAATTATTCAAACCGCAAAAGATATTGGTGAGCCATCAGTGCTAAATCGTGCTGGCGGTGCACCAACATTAGCAGTAGGTATTGCGCATGTGTTCCATCAAATTTTACCTGGTGCAAATATGGGCTTTTGGTACCATTTTGGTATTTTGTTTGAAGCACTATTTATTTTAACAGCACTTGATGCAGGTACCCGATCTGGTCGCTTTATGTTGCAAGATTTATTGGGTAATTTTGTTCCATTCTTGAAAAAAACAGATTCCCTCATTGCAGGTTTTATTGGTACTTTAGGTTGTGTTGGCTTATGGGGCTATTTACTCTATCAAGGTGTTGTTGATCCATTAGGCGGTGTTAAGAGCTTATGGCCATTATTTGGCATCTCTAACCAAATGCTTGCTGCGGTTGCATTAGTTTTAGCGACAGTTGTATTAATCAAAATGAAACGTGCGCAATATGTTTGGGTAACTATAATACCAGCTATCTGGTTATTAATTTGTACAACATGGGCATTAGCATTGAAATTATTTAGTACTAATCCGCAATTAGAAGGTTTCTTCTATTTAGCGAATGAATACAATCGTCGCATTGCAGAAGGTAGTGATTTAACTGCACAACAAATTGATAATATGCACCACATTGTTATTAATAACTATACCAATGCTGGTTTAAGTATTTTATTCTTATTAGTTGTTTACGGTATTATCTTTTTTGGTATTAAGACGGCACTAAAAGTACGTAATAATAAACAAAGAACAGATAAAGAAACGGCTTACGTACCAATCCCTGAGGGTGGTGTAAAGACAACAATGTCACATTAAGCTATAGCATTTTAGTACCCTGAATTATAATCTGAAATTAATCAGCTATTTTATGCCCATCAATCTTAAACTGATTGTTGGGCATTTTTTAAGAAGTTATTGCTATAATTGTTGTATAAATACAATATGTGCTCATAAATTTTTCCTCCTAAATTGAAACTTAATATTTATTCATTATTATTTGAAATATAATTACTCGAAATTAGTAATAATCGATTTGAGTGATTTGTTACATAGGATAATGCTGTGCAAAATGATATTACTTTTTATCAACGTTTTAAGTCTGATATTTTAGCTGGTTTAAAAGTCATTACCATTCGAGATAAGAGTGAATCACATTTTAAAGTTGGTGATAAGCTTCGTGTTGGAACTTTTGAAACTGATGAGTATTTTTGTACAATTAAAATAGTTAACATTACACAAATTACATTTGATCAACTTACCGAAAACCATGCCCAACAAGAAAATATGACTTTGAGTGATTTGAAAAAAGTAATTTCTGACATATACCCCAATGAAAATCATTTTTTTGTAATTCATTTTTCGCTCTTATAATAAAAAAGACGCATTGTTAATGCGCCCTATTTATTTTTATAACTAGCAAAAAAAACTATTGATTTATAGGTAGCACATCTAAAATTAGACCATCCACAGCAATAATTTCAACACGCTGCCCAACATTAAGATCTTCAACGCATCTTGCCGACCATGTTCCATCTTTGATTTTTACTCGACCTGAGCCATTAACAATAGCATCTGTGACAACTGTTTTAATACCAATTAAATCTTGTTGTGGCTGATTGATTTCGCCTTTACTTGATTTATCTTTACCTTGCTTTTTGAGCCAAAGCCACCAAAGATAAGCAGATACAAGCGTTAGGATTGCGAATAAAATCCATAAAATTGGCCAAGAAAGAGGTAAAATCCAAGCAATTAAACCAACAATAATGGCAGCTATCCCACTCCAAAGCCCGTATCCGCCAGTACCAAGTAATTCTATAATCAGCAAAATACCGCCTAAAGCAATAAATACCCAATGGGGTGAACTATAGAAAACCATAAAAAAATCAGTCATTATTGATTACCTTTATAATACATTCAGTAAAAATCTTAAACATAGCGTTTATAGATTTTGTTAAAAAGTTTCAGGAAACACTATGTTTAAGTATAAAAATTGATTTTTTATTTCGTGTTTTTAATCAACTCAGCAATACCGCCAATACTACCCATTAAACTTGACGCATCAAGTGGCATCATAATCACTTTACTATTATCCGATGAACCAATTTGTTGTAATGCTTCAGTATATTTTTGGGCAACAAAGTAGTTAATAGCATTAATATTACCTGCAGCAATAGCATCGGATACCATTTGAGTTGCTCTTGCTTCTGCCTCGGCAGCACGTTCACGCGCTTCGGCTTGTAAAAAGGCAGATTGTCTTTCACCTTCTGCTTTTAAAATTTCAGATTGTTTTTCACCTTCAGAGCGTAAAATCGCTGCTTGACGAACACCTTCTGCTTCAAGAATTTCGGCACGTTTATTACGTTCTGCTTTCATTTGCGCATTCATCGCAGCAATCAATTCTGCTGGTGGGCGAACATCTCGAATTTCGATACGGGTAATTTTGATTCCCCATGGACTTGTTGCCTCATCGACAATACTTAGTAACTTAGAGTTAATATGATCACGTTGTGATAACATTTCATCCAATTCCATGCTACCTAAAACAGTACGAATATTAGTCATCATTAAATTAATGACAGCACGCTCTAATTGATTTACTTGATATGCAGCCCTTGCCGCTTCTTGTACTTGGATAAAGCAAACAGCATCAATTTGCACATTAGCATTATCTTTTGAAATGACTTCTTGTGATGGAATATCGAGTACTTGCTCCATCATATTAATTTTACGACCAACACCATCCATAAACGGAATAATGATATTTAAACCGGGTTCAAGTGTATGGGTATATTTACCAAAACGTTCAATAGTATATTGATAACCTTGGGGAACAATTGTAATTGCCTTTAAGACAGTAATTAACGCAAGCAAAACAATAACACCAATGACGATATAAAATACAGGCATAGTTCAAAAATCCTTATAATTTTTTATAATAAAAATGAGTCAACCATTTTATAGATTATTAAATTTTTTGCCTAGTTATAATTCATATTATAGAAGTACATTGCCAGTATACTAACCTGCTTGTAATTTCAAATAATATTATAAAAATAAACAAATTTGGTTATTTGTTTAATGAAGACATTGTGTGTAGAGCAAGGCTAATTATTATGTTGATGGTGCTGAGTTAGAGGGCTTTGAAGCGATCTTTGATCATCTAATTATAATGGTCATATTGCTAGATTCAAAAATAATTTGAACTAGTTCCAAATGATATGAAAATAAGTTTGGGATGACTTTCAACAAAAAATTTAGATTTTTACCATAACTTATTGGTGAATTTTTAACTTAACGCTAAACTGTGTATTATTGCTACTGTCACAATTATTGGCAATAAGTTTAGCTAGCATAACTAAACTACAAAATATTAAAAATAATAAATATCCTCCTAAATCATGCTATTTAAACAGTCTGAAGTTTAGATATAACAATAAAACACAATAGGAATTAAAATGGAAAAAACGACGATTGATCAACAAATTGAACAGCTCAAAAAAATAACCCGAGAAGATGACATCGAAAAATATACAAATGCTCAGTTACAATTGGCTAAGATTTATTATTTAGATAAAAAAGATATCGAACAAGCAGAAGTTTGTTTATTAACGATTGACAAGCAGGCTAATCCTGAAGCCTATGCTTTAGCGCAATTGAATTTAGGCCAGATTTACCGAATTGATAAAAGAGATATTGAGACGGCCGAATTATATTATAACAAGG